>NZ_JBEZXZ010000023.1:0-71802 GCF_040638275.1 Actinoplanes sp. NPDC026623
GGGCTCCGGGGGCGGTGCCGCCCCCCGCCGGCCCGCACCGGAACGGGAGAAGCGGCGGCGCCGGGGCGTCGGCGCCGTGCTCGCCTCGGCGGACCGGTCCGCCCCGGACGGCGGCTGCGACCCGGACCCGGCCCGGCTCGGATCCGACCTCGGCCGCGGCGTCCGGGCGGCGCCCGCAGGCGCCGGGGACGTCGGCACCGGCTCGGCCGGGGCCTCCGCGGCCTCCGTGGTCGCCGCGGCGTCGCCCGGCGGGAATTCCTCGACCGTCGCGTCCGGGCGGCCGTGCAGGCGTTCGGAGTGCAGCCGGCCCGCCACGATCGTGCCGCGCACCGCCGCGGCAACCGCGAAGGCCGCGGCGATCGAGACGCCCAGGCGGCCGTCCAGCGGGATGATGCCGACCGCGCCGCCGATCACCCAGGCGATCATCAGCACGGTCTCGGAGTGCGCGAACGCGCTGGCCCGCAGGCGCTCCGGCACCCGCTCCTGGATGCTGGCGTCGACCGCCAGCTTCGAGATGCCGCTGAAGATCGCGGTCACCAGCGACAGCAGCGCCACCATCGGCAGGGTGAAGAAGATCGCCGCCAGCACGGCGACGCCCGCGGTGATGGTCAGGCCGCTGGACTGCAGCGCCAGCGGGCGGCGGATGTGCAGCCGGGTGCCGACCGCGGTCGCCAGGAACGTGCCGACCGCCAGCGCGCCGCCGATCAGCGCCACCGCGCCCTGGCCGCCGACGTCGCGGCCGAAGAAGGAGGTGTCGAGCGCGCCCGCCTTGACCGCGAACGCGAAGTAGAGCAGCAGGAACCCGTACAGGCAGCGGAAGCTGGCGCTGCCGATCAGCGTGGCGATCACCAGCCGGCCGGAGATCGGGCGGTCGTTGCCGCGGCGCAGGCGCAGCATGGTGCGGAACGGCCGGGGCACCGCCTCCGGCGGGTCGGAGTCGGCCCGTGGCGGCAGCCGCAGTGAGATCACCATGCCGACCAGGAAGATCAGCGACGCGACCCGCAGCGGCCACTGCGAACCGAACCAGAACGCGGCCAGCCCGATCGGCGCGACGACCGCTCCCGCGAACGTGCCGTAGACGCTGGCCCGGGCGCCGACCTGGGACAGGCCGATGCCCTCGGGCAGCAGCCGGGGCACCGCCGCCGAGCGGGCCACGCCGTAGGCCCGGGAGAGCGCCAGGACGCCGAACGCCGCCGGGTAGAGGCCCCAGCCCAGCAGGTTGTCCGCGATCACCCATGCCAGGAACGCCCGGCCCAGCATGGTCGCCGCCAGGGCGAACCGGCGGCCGTGCCGGAAGTGGTCGAGCAGCGGCCCCGCAACGGGGGCAAGCAGGGCAAACGGCACCATGGTGATCAATAGGTAAAGCGCAACTTTGCTGCGGGCCTCGCCCAGCGGCACGTTGAAGAAGATCGTGCCGGCCAGGCCGATCGCGATGAGCGTGTCGCCGGCGCAGGAGAGCGCGTGCAGGTCGAAGAGCCGGACCATGCCGGCCTCGTTGGCCGCGCCGCGGGCCCGGGCGTCGCCGACCCGGCGGGTCGCCCAGGCGCTGCCGCGCACGGAACCTCGCACCAGCATCCGGAGCGCCTTGACGCCGGTGCCGACGGTGCGTCCGACGGTGGGAAGCAGCGGCATCGCCCCATCCTGTCTCATCGAGGCGACTTCCGTCTTCCTCACCGGGCGGAGATCTGGGGGAGTCGCTGCGCCGCCCGTGCGCGCGTGGGGGACAATGGCGGCGTGACGACCAGGACCGCAGTGCGCGCCGCCCGACTCGACCAGGTCTGTGCCGATGCCGTCGGAATCGCGCGGGGGGCCATCACCGAGGTGGAGCCGGGCGACATCGGCGAGCACCTCGAGGCGGTGGCCGAGGGCGACCGGGTCGTGACCCACTTCTTCGAGAGCCACCTGGCCGGCTACAAGGGCTGGCGCTGGGCGGTGACCGTGACCCGGGTGCCGCGCTCCCGGCACGTCACCATCTGCGAGACCGTGCTGCTGCCCGGCTCAGACGCGATGCTCGCGCCCGGCTGGCTGCCCTGGAACGAGCGGGTGCAGCCCGGCGACCTGGGCGTCGGCGACCTCATGGCGACCGCCGCGGACGACGACCGGCTCGCGCCCGGCTACGTGCTCAGCGACGACCCCGCCGTGGAGGAGGTCTCCTGGGAGCTCGGCCTCGGCCGGCCCCGGGTGCTGTCCCGCGAGGGCCGGTCCGAGACCGCCCAGCGTTGGTACGACGGCGAGGCGGGCCCCGAGGCGCCGATCTCGACGGCCGCGCCGCGCAACGCCCGCTGCGGCACCTGCGGCTTCTACCTGCCGCTGGCCGGCTCGATGCGCACCATGTTCGGCGTCTGCGGCAACCTCTACGCCCCCGACGACGCCAAGGCCGTCAGCGCCGACCACGGCTGCGGTGCGCACTCCGAGGCGCTGGTCGGCACGGTGGAGCAGCCGGTCGAGGAGCTTCCGACGATCTACGACGACAGCGAGGTCGAGGCGGTGGCGGTCAGCCGCGCGCACGGCTCGGTCGAGGCCGGCGAGCCCGCGGAGCCCTACGGCCACTCCTAGGGCATGCCCTGGGCGCTCTCGGTCACCGTGAATTCGGGGTGGGTCAGCGCCCGGCGGCGGCGCCGGTTGGCGTCGTGCCGCAGCATCGTGAGCAGGCCCGGTATCCCGCACAGCACGCCGGCCAGGCAGGTCCAGAGCCAGCTGTCCGGCGCGTCCAGGAGCAGCAGGACCACCCCGGCGACGGCGAAGGCGGCCAGGCCGGCGAGGGCGAACGGCACCATCGGCGGATCGAGCGGCTCGGGCCGCGGCTTCGTGCCCGTCACCGCGTCGAGACCGTGCGGGTGTCGCTCCTGCTGAGCGGGGGACAGGTCGGCCACGAGCATCAGACTACGTCTGTGGAGATCGTCCGTGTGACCTCGTGACGGTTGTAACAGTTTTGATCTTTTGCCGAGGTCAGGGTTCTGCTTGGATGCGCCCATCGACCCTTGTTGGTCCCGCGGAAGGGCACGTATGTCGACTGCTGCTGCCGGAACGAGCACTGATTCGTCCGGGCGTACCCCCAAGAATGCTTTTGACAGATATTTCGAGATCTCGGCCCGCGGCTCGACCGTCGGCCGGGAGGTGCGCGGTGGTTTCGCCACCTTCTTCACGATGGCCTACATCGTGGTGCTCAACCCGCTGATCCTGGCGGCGGGCGTGGACGCGGTCGGCGGCAAGCTGCCGGTCGCGGCGCTGGCCGCCGGCACGGCGCTGGTGGCCGGCGTGATGACGATCCTGATGGGTGTCGTCGCCCGGTTCCCGCTGGCGCTGGCGGCGGGGCTGGGCGTCAACGCGCTGGTGGCGTACGAGATCGCGCCCGAGATGACCTGGGCCGATGCGATGGGCCTGGTGTTCATCGAGGGCGTCATCATCGCCATCCTGGTGCTGACCGGGCTGCGTACCGCGGTCTTCCGGGCGGTGCCGACGCAGCTGAAGACGGCGATCGGCGTCGGCATCGGCCTGTTCCTGATGATCATCGGCCTGGTCGATGCGGGCTTCGTGCGGCGCATCCCCGACGCCGCCGGCACCACCGTGCCGGTCGAGCTCGGCATCGGCGGCAAGCTGACCGGCTGGCCGGCGCTGGTCTTCGTCCTCGGCCTGCTGCTGACGCTGGTGCTCTTCGTGCGCAAGGTCAAGGGCGCGATCCTGATCGGCATCCTGGCCACCACGGTGCTGGCGATCATCGTGGAGGCGATCGCGAAGGTGGGCCCGTCGTTCGTCGACGGCAAGCCGAACCCGAGCGGCTGGTCGCTGAACGTGCCCGCGCTGCCGGACAAGATCGTGGACACGCCGGACCTGTCGCTGCTGGGCAGCTTCAACGTGTTCGACTCCTGGGGCCGGGCCGGCGTGCTGGTCGTCGTCATGTTCATCTTCACCCTGCTGATCACCGACTTCTTCGACACGATGGGCACGATGGTCGCCGTCGGTCAGGAGGGCGGGCTGCTGGACGCCGAGGGCATGCCCCCGAGGGCCCGGGAGATCCTGCTGGTCGACTCGATCGCCGCGGCGGCCGGCGGCGCGGCCAGCGTCTCGAGCAACACGTCCTACATCGAGAGCGCCTCGGGTGTGGCCGAGGGTGCGCGTACCGGGGTGGCCAACCTGGTCACCGGCGTGCTCTTCCTGTTCGCGATGTTCCTGGCGCCGCTGGTCGTGATCGTGCCGTTCGAGGCGGCGTCGACGGCGCTGGTGGTGGTCGGCTTCCTGATGATGACGTCGGTCCGGCAGATCGACTGGACCGACTACGAGATCGCGATCCCGGCGTTCCTGACGATCACGTTCATGCCGTTCACCTACTCGATCTCCAACGGCATCGGCGCGGGCGTCATCTCGTACGTGTTGATCAAGATTGCCCTCGGCAAGGCGCGCGAGTTGCACCCGCTGCTGTACGGCATCGCCGCGCTCTTCGTTCTGTACTTCCTGCGTGGTCCGCTGGAGTCCCTCATCTGACGGCGTGAGACCGTGGTCGCCGGGCGCGCTGACGTGCCCGGTGACCACGGTCATAGACGAATCCGATGTCGTTAGCCAAGCTCATTAGCTAGGCTAAGAAACGTGATGGAGCGGTCGGTGGCGGAGCGGGTAACAGCCGAGCAACTGGCCATTTCGCTGCGCGAATCGATTACCCGGCTCAACCGGCGGCTGCGGCAGGCCCGCGCGGTCGGCGATCTCACGTTCAGCCAGCTCTCGGCGCTGACCAGCCTGCAACTGGCCGGCGCGCTGACACCGCGGGAGCTGGCCGACGTCGAGCGGGTCCAGCCCCCGACGATGACCAAGATCGTCGGGAAGCTGGAGGATCTCGGACTGGTCGCGCGTACGCCCCACCCGACCGATCGTCGTCAGGTCATCCTGGCCGCGACCGAGCAGGGCCGGGTCGTCTACGCCCAGTTCGAGAGGGCGCGCAACGAGTGGCTCGCGCTGCAGCTGGCCGAGCTCACCCCGGACGAACGCGACACGCTCGAGCGGGCCGCGCAGATCCTGCGGCAGGTCGCCCGCAACTGAGCGGTCCCGCCCACGGTCGTTCCGTCACACGTCGATGACGCGTACGACCGAGGAGGAGGCGCAACCCGAGTGCGGGCAGTGCTGAGTACGACATTCCGGTCCCTGCAGGTTCGAAACTACCGGCTGTTCGCCACCGGCCAGCTGGTGAAGCTCGTCGGCGTGTGGATGATGTTCACCGCGCAGGACTGGCTCGTGCTCGACCTCTCCGGCAACTCCCCGGCCGCGCTGGGCATCGTCACCGCGATGCAGTTCCTCCCCGTCCTGGTGCTGACGCTGTGGAGCGGCAAGCTGGCCGACCGCTTCGACAAGCGCAAGCTGCTGGTGATGGCGAACACCACCTTCGCGGTCACCGCGATCCTCTTCGCGATCCTGGTGGCCAGCGGCATCGTCGTGCTCTGGCACGTGTTCCTCTTCGCCCTGCTGCTCGGCGTGGCGAACTCGTTCGAGACGCCGGTGCGGCAGGCGTTCGTCTCGGAGCTGGTCGAGCTGCCGCTGCTGCCGAACGCGCTCGCCCTGTCCGCGGCGACGTTCAACACGGCGCGGATCGGCGGGCCCGCGCTGGCGGGCGTGGCACTCGCGCTGTTCCACACCGGCCCGGTGTTCCTGATCGCCACCGCACTCTCGATCGCGCCGATCTTCAGCTACCTCAGCATGCGGCCGCTCGACCTGCACCGCTCCACGACGCGACCGTCCGCCGGGGACACCCGGATCACCGACGGCCTGAAGTACGTGTGGAAGCGGCACGACCTGCTGCTGCCCATCGTGCTGATGGCCGCGATCGGCATGATCGGCTTCAACTTCCCGGTCACCCTGGCCGCGCTCGCAAAGATCAACTTTCATGCTGGGCCGTCGACGTTCGGACTGCTGACCACGGCCCTGGCGGTGGGCGCGCTCGGCGGCGCGCTGGCGGGCAGCGGCCGCAGGAGCCGCCCCAGCGTGTACGTGGTCCTGGGCGCGGCGCTGGCCTTCGGCGCCTTCGAGGTGGCGGTCGGCTTCGCGCCGAACTTCGTCGTGGCGATGATCCTGCTGGTGCCGACCGGGTTCTTCTCGATCTACCTCGCGCAGGCGACGAACCACCGGGTCCAGATGGGCGTGCACTCCGCGTACCGGGGGCGGGTGATGGCGCTGTACGTCCTGGTCTTCCTCGGCACGACGCCGATCGGGGCGTCGCTGGCGGGCTGGTGGGGTCAGCACTTCGGGGTGCCGTCGAGCATCTGGACGGCCGGCGTGTTCAGCATCGCGGCCGCGGTGGCGGCGGTGGTGTGGCAGTTGCACACCAGTGGTGACCGGCTGTCGCTGCGGGGCGGGTCGCGGCCGGGCCTGACGCTGGTCCGCACCGCGCAGGACGAGCCGGTCGTCGAGCCGGCCGTGCCGGCCCCGATCGAGCCGGTGCGCACCATCGCCGCCTGACGTCGCTGTCAGCGGGTGGTTTCGCAGGTCCCGGTGTGTGCCGTCGCCTCGGCCGTCGCCGAGGTGGGGTCGCCGGCGCGAACGGCCTCCAGGAGCCGGGCGTGGTCCTGATAGTCGGCGGGGCGTAGCTCGGCGCCGACGTGCTCGCGCAGCGAGTCGCGGATGACCTGGCCCAGGTCCGCGTAGAGCTCGACCAGGACCTCGTTGTGCGAGGCCGAGACGACCGCCAGGTGGAAGGCCGAGTCGGCGTCGACGAAGGCGTCGCGATCGCCGGACGCCCAGGCCTGCTCCCGCCGGGCCAGCAGCCGGTCGAGCAGGCGCAGATCCTCGTCGGTGCGGCGGCGGGCCGCGAAGCCGGCCGCCGCGGCCTCCAGCGTGCCGCGCAGCTCGGTGACGTGCCCGGGGTCGGCCGTGGCGAAGCGGCGCTGCATCACCCCGGCCAGCTCGCTGGTGGCGACCACCCAGGTGCCCGAGCCCTGGCGGATGTCCAGCAGGCCGTTGTGCGCGAGCGCCCGGACCGCCTCCCGGACCGTGTTGCGGGCGACGCCCAGCTGGGTCACCAGCTCGGGCTCGGTGGGGATCCGGGAGCCGACCGGCCACGCGCCCGAGGTGATCTGCTGACGCAGGCGCGCGATCACCTGATCGGAGAGAGATGCGCCACGGGGGACTCGACCCAGATTCATCCCATGATTCTATGATGGGGCCATGGAGACCGCCAGCAAGGAATCGCGCACGCGGGGACGGATCCGGGTCCTCGCGGTCGCCGGGCTGGTGCTGGCCGCGTTCAACCTGCGGCCCGCCGTCACCAGCCTCGGCCCGGTGCTCGAGGAGATCCGTGCCGGCCTGGGCATGAGCGCCGCCGTGGCCGGGCTGCTCACCTCGGTGCCGGCCCTGTGCTTCGCGCTGGTCGGCTTCGCGGCGCCGCGGCTCGCCCGGCGCTGGGGGACCGGCGGTGCGATCGCACTCGGGATCGGGGCGCTGGTCCTGGGCCTCGCCGTGCGGCCGTTCAGCGGGGGCACGGCCTCGTTCATCGCGCTGACCGCGCTGGCGCTCGCGGGGATCGCCTGCGCGAACGTCCTGCTTCCGGTCGTGGTGAAGGAGCGCTTCCCGGACCGGGTGGGCGCCATGACCGGCCTGTACTCGGTGGCGCTCAATCTCGGCGCCTCCGCGGCGGCGGCGGTGACTGTGCCGTTGACCGGGGCCCTCGGCGGCGACTGGCGGCTCGGGATCGGCGTGTGGGCACTGGTCGCGGCCGCCGCCCTGCCTGCCTGGGTGCTGCTTGCCCGCGATCGCGACCGCGACGGCGACCCCGGCCGTGACGCCGGGCGTGCAGCCGGCCGTCGCGCTGACCGTGACGGCGACCCCGGCCGTGATGGAGCCCGCGGTCTTTCGCCGGCGGGTAGCGAGCCGGCGCTGAGTTCGTCCGGGATTGCCGGGGTCGCCGCCGTGGATCCGCGGCTGACGCGCAGCCCGATCGCCTGGGCGCTGGCCGTCTACTTCGGGCTGCAGTCGACCGCCGCGTACGTGATCATGGGTTGGCTGCCACAGGTCTTCCGTGACGCCGGGCTCCCGGCGAGCACCGCCGGCCTGCTCTTCTCGGTGACCGCGCTGCTGGGCGTTCCGTTCTCCTTCGTGCTCTCCGTGGTCGCCGGGCGCCTGCGCAGCCAGAGCGTTCTCGCCGTCGTGATCGGACTCTTCGGATTCGCCGGCTACGTCGGGCTCTGGGCCGATCCGGCCGCCGCACCCTGGCTGTGGGCCGTCCTGCTCGGGGTCGCCAACTGCTCCTTCCCCCTGGTCCTGACCATGATCGGGCTGCGCGGCCGTAACGCCGCCACGGTGGTCCGGCTCTCCGCCTTCGCGCAGAGCACCGGCTACCTGCTCGCCATACCCGGGCCGATCGTCGTCGGCGCGCTCTACGAGCACAGCGGCAGCTGGGAGGTGCCGCTCGGCGTCATGGCGTTCATGATGGTGCCGCAGATGATCGCCGGATTCCTCGCCGGCCGGGATCGCCAGATCGGCTGACCGGCGCCCGGCGCCACCCATGCGGGTTGAGTGTCCGGCGTGGTCGCCGATTGCCGCGGAGGGGCCGCGACGAACCTTCCCCGCTTGCGATGGGCGATTCGGGCCGACCGGCCGCGGAAATCTCTGGCAGACCGGATCGTCCGAACGGCCCTCTCCGAACGCCGGGGTGAGGCCTTAGCGTCGAGCTGTGGCAATTACGCACATAGTCGGGCTGGTGGCGGCGCTGCTGGCACTGCTGTGCCTGCCGTGTGCCGTGGCGATCGTCGTCTGTGCCGACGAATTGGTCGCCCGTCGCACGTGGACCCGGCACGGCCGGCAGGAGGTCCGTGCCCTGCGCAGCCTCGAGCGTGAGCTGGCCGCCGGCGACCCGGAGTTCCGGCCGCCCGACCGCGAGCCCGGCATCGACGAGCTCGCCGCCGAGCTGCGGCGGCTCGACCGGCAGCGGTGCAGCGCGCCCACCACCGACTCGTCGGCCTGGCTGGCCGCCGTCATGCACGCCTACGACGAGCGGCTCGCGCTGGCCAGCCGGTGCCTGGGCCTCGACGAATACCTGGACCAGCTCGAGGGGATGGACCGTGAGATCGAGCGGGTCCGCGTCGAGGGGATGCTGCACGCGGCCGGCCTGCGGCTACGGGCGGGCTGAGGGACCGCGGGCCAATCGAACCCGTGAGTAGTGGGTGCGTAATGGCGCGGTCACCTCTACAGTTCGCGGCGTGCGACTCTTTGTGGCGGTCTTCCCGCCGGACGATGTGCGCCGGGATCTACATCGGCGGCTGATCGCCGCGTCGGACGGCGGCGGCCGTCCCTCCACTGTGCTGGACGGCGACAGCCGGCCGTTCGCGGCTCCGGGCGGCGACCGGCCGCTGCCGTCCGCGCTGCCGCGCCGACGCCGGGGCGGCGTGCGGCTGACCGCGATCGACAAGTGGCATGTGACCCTGGCATTCCTCGGCGAGGTGCCCGCCGAGCGGCTCACCGACGTCGAACGCGCCCTCGACGCCGTCACCGTGCCGAAGGACGTCGAGCTTCGCCTGCGCGGCGGCGGTCAGTTCGGCCGGGGCAGGTCGACGGTGTTGTGGGCCAATGTCGAGGGGGACCTGGGCCCGCTGCACGCCGAGGTGCACGAGCGGCTCGACGCCGCGGGGCTGCCGCACGAGGACCGGGCCTTCACCCCGCATCTCACGGTCGCCTACGCGGAGGACGCCGCGGTCAGCCGGGCGCTCGGCGGCTATGTCGGCCCGTCCTGGACGCTGCACGAGATAGCCCTCGTCCGCAGTGATCCGAACGAGGGCTACACGCAGCTGAGAACCTGGTAGTTACGAGCTTTCGCGAGCCGCCGGTCCGCCGCCGAACAGGACGTCGTCCCAGCTCGGGAGGCGCTTGCGGGGCTTCGCCGTCTCCTCGGACTCCGCCGAGTCGCCGCCGGTCGCCTGGCCCACCGTGCGGCGGGGCCGCAGCACCGCGAGGCTCGGCACCGCCGGAACCTCTTTCGGCAGGTCGGCGTCGTCGTCGAAGGCGGAGCCCGGCCCGCCGCTGAGCAGCGCGGCCGCGCCGCCGGCCACCGGTCGCCGGGGCTCGTGGGCGGCGGCCGGCTCCAGGCCGCGGCCGGAGCTCTGGCCGAGCGGGCGGTCAAGCGACGCCAGCAGCGCGTCCCGGCCGGCCCGGATCGGGTCGCGGGTCGGCCGCGGCGAGTCTGCCGCCGGCAGGCCTCGGCCGCCCCGGCCGGACTCGGTGATGCGCGACGGGCCCGGCAGGCCGTGGCCGCCGCGCTCGTGCGGGGTGCGTTCCGGGACCGGCTCCTGGCCGAGGATCTGGGTGGGGCGCTCGGCGCACAGGTACTGCGCCATGTCGTCGTGCGGCGACACGACCTGGCGGCCCTTGTCGAGGTCCCACATCGCCTGGGCGGTCGCCTTGCCGGACGGCCACGTGGCGACGATGCGCCAGGTGCCGTCCTCGCGGCGGAACGCGTCCCACGAGATCTTCTCCGTGTCTATTCCGTGCTGGGCGAGCCGGCTGTCGACGACCTCGGCCAGCGGTGCGCCCGAGTCGGAGGTCTTGAGGCGGGTGCGGCGCGCGTGCTGGGCCAGCATGGCCCGCTCCTGCAACACCGGACCCGCATAGCGCAGCACCCGGTCGACCGGCACGCCGGCCACGCGGGCGACGTCCTCGGCGGACTCGCCGGAGCGGATCCTCGCCTGGATGTCGCGGGGGGACAGCGACGCCATCACCTCGGCATTGGCCACCGCGACGGCCGTGCCGATCGGGTGGGGCGTGCCGTCGGTGTGCAGCGCGCCGCTGATCCGGTCGTCGATCGGGAGCGCCAGGAGCCTGCCGACCTCGTCGGCGAGCACCAGGGCCTGACCGTCCTCGGAGAGGGCCACGAAGCGTACCGGCCGCATGCGTTGCCTCCGTCCCGTCGCTGGCCTGTGCTCCCGAGAGTCAGCCACCCGGGCGCGTTTCGGAACACGGTACGCGCCTCGGTCACCCGATGGTGGTAAGCCACGCCGTCGAAGTCATTGACCTGGGAAGATGATCTTCGCGGGGTATCGAGAAGCGGACCGGCATCGATAAGGCGTTGCACGCCGTGTGCCGCGGTTCTAGAAAGACGGCATGACCGTCGAGCTGCGCCCGATCACCGGGGAGAACTTCCACGCCGTCATCAAGCTGGAGGTCCTGCCCGAGCAGAGCGGCTTCGTCGCGCCCAACGTACGCGGCATCGCCGAGACCTACATCTATCCCGACGCCGAGCCGCGGGCGGTCTACGCCGATGACGAGCCGGTCGGCTTCGTGCTCTTCCACCCGATCGACAAGGACCGGCCCGCCGAGGGGCACTGCATCGTGCGGCTGATGATCGGCCACCAGTTCCAGGGGCGCGGTCTCGGCCGCCGCGCGCTCGAGGCCGCCGTCGAGTGGATCGTCCGGGAGCGCAAGGTCGGCCGGGTCCGGCTCAGCGTGGTCCCGGCGAACTCGCGCGCCCGCGGCCTGTACCGGTCCGCGGGCTTCGTCGAGACGGGCGAACTGGATCACGATGAGTTGGTCATGGTCCGCGAGGTCTAGGCAGCGTCTCTCGGATCACGGTGGCTCGTTGCGCCACCGAGACGCTGCCGGGACCTCTCCTGGGGCGCGGCGCCGATCACTGTCGGCGCAGGGTGATATTGCGGATCATGCTGATGATCTGTGTGCCGTCCGGCCACTTGGATACCTGCATGTTGGTGCCCGGACCACCCGGTATCAATCCGCCGACGCTCTGCAGATATCCGGTCGCCCTCTTGTCGGCGTCGAACAGAAAGATCTTGAAGGAAGACGGGTCCCTCTCGTCATGGCCGACGGTCAGCGGACCGCAGTCGGCGCTTTTCTGGAAGACGACGCAATCCTGGGTCTGGACAATCAAGGGACCCCCGGACTCATTCTGATAGCCGAGCCAGAGAGAGTGGCCGCCGGCCGGCCGCCGGGTGACCCCGATGTCGACCGCAACGACTCGCGGAATCTTCTCTCCGCCCCGGGGCGTCTGTATCGCCGCCATCGGGTCGACCAATTCCTGTGCCGTGAACTGCCAGTAGGTCAGTGAGCCTGAGCCGATGCCCAGGACGACCAAGATGATGATCATCCAGTGGACCTTCGGGCCGCGGTTATTGATCGAAGGCAGTTGGTTGATCAGGTACCCGATCGCCATCGCCACGACCACTCCGGCCGCGCCGAACAGGAGAATGCTCATCACTCAGCCTCCTCAGGCCGGCGTCGTGGTGGTCACCAAGTCGACGGAGAGCTGCTTTCCGGCGCACTTCTGGTCCGCCCATTTCTCCATTTCGATCCGTACGGTCAAGAGGGTCTTGGACCGGCGCGGGAGGGTCGTGCTGTAAGCCGCGCCCGTCGCCGGTGTCACCCTGACGGCCCAGGCCGGGCAGGTCCCGGTGGCAGGGTTGCCGCCGGCGACCTTGGTCACCCGGACCGGGAAGTCGTTGCGGTTGTCGATGACGATGCGTACGGGCCTGGTCTGGCCCGGAAGCAGACCGCGCACGTCATCGAGCACCGCGACGGTGGGCTCGACCGCGTCTGCCGTGGTCACCTTGACCGGGGAATGGTTCGTCCAGGAGTAATAGGCCCAGGCCGCGCCGCCGCCGATAAGAACCGTCGCCGCGACCGTGGCCGTGACGATCGTCTTCCGTTTGATGTTCATGCGCCCAGAGTTGGCTTTCCGCGGGTGCCGCAACAGTTCAGGGGTGCATGCCCGGGCCGGCGTGCACCCGGGATGGCTTCCGGCCATCCGGGACCCGTGGTGCGCTTCGCGCAGACGGGTGCAGGGGTGCACTGTCGCGCCAGGCCATTCGCTGATTGGCTGCCCGGTCAGAGGGATCTGTGGCTGGTCATTCCTCCGCCGCGACAGCGCCAGCCACCTATCACGCAGGGAGCCAGTAATGCGCTGGAAGTCAATTCTCACCGTGTCGGCTTTAACGGCGACCGCTCTGTTCGGCACGATAGCCCGGAGCGACGCAGCAACGGCGAACAGTTGCTCCAACCCGGTGCTCGCGACCAATTTGAACGGGTGGGGCGCCCTCGATTCCGGGACCGTGAGCCGGGTGGCGGTCAACGACGTCTCCGGCGCGAATTGGGCCTTCGCCACCACCGGCCGCGTTCTCTGGATGCCGCAACTGCAGGTGTCGGCCGGACAGAGTTGGGCGGTATCGGCCCTGGACCGCCTCGTCGGCGGCACCGGCACGGCAAAGCTGGTGGTCGAGTGGTACAACTCGGCCGGCACCTACCTGAGCGAGTCGGCAGGCGCCGCGGCAACCTTGTCCACCACGGCCTGGAAGCCGGTCACCGCTGACGTCACCGTCCCGGCCGGGGCCGCGTCGGCTCACGTCCTGCAGGAGGGGTCGTCGACGACGAACGGCCTCAAGTCGACTCTGTGCAGCTACGGGCAGGCCGTCTCAGTTCCTTCGACGCCGACGGCGGTCAGCGCCACGACGTCGGGAACCTCGGCCACCCTGACCTGGTCACCGCCGTCGGCCACCGGCGGCTCGGCCGTCACGGGATACACCTACGGACGCGACGGAACCGACTCCCAGGGCACCGGGCCGTGGAGCGGTACCGCCGGAGCAAGCACGCTCAGCGCGACGTTCAACCTGCTCAAGCCGGGATCGACGTACCGGTTGTCGGTCGCGGCCAGCAACGCCGCCGGCACCGGGGCGGCAGCCTCGGTCACGGTGACGATCCCGGCCACCGGCGGCAGCCCTTCGGGGCAGCCCATGCCCGTCGGTGACCTGGCCGGCTGGCGACAGGTCTTCACCGAGGACTTCACCAATGATGTCGCCCTGGGCAGCTGGCCGGGCGCCTACGCGTCCAAGTTCGACCAGTACGACTACCCCGAGAATCCGCCGGACACCAACGGCGGCGGGGTGTGGAGGACGGGCAAGGACGTCTCGGTGTCCGGGGGCACGGCGGACTACTTCCTGCACAGCGAGAACGGGGTCGCCTACTCCGCCGCGATTCTGCCCCGAACCTCCACGCAGACCTACGGCCGCTACCAGGTCCGGTTCAAGACGGATCCGGGCATGACCGGCTGGCACTCCGCGTGGCTCCTGTGGCCCGACGACGACCAGTGGCCGGCCCATGGCGAACTCGACTGGCCGGAAGGCTCTCTCACCGGGACCATGGACGGCTTCATGCACTACGCCGACCCCAACGGCGGCCAGGATTGGGCTCCCTCTGGCGTCGCCTTCGCCTCCGGCTGGCACACCGCCACGACGGAATGGCTCCCCGGCTCCGTGAAGTACTACCTCGACGGCACTCTCATCGGCAGCTTCACGACCAAGACCCCCAACCTGCCGATGCATTGGGTGCTGCAGTCCGAGTCCGGCTCCTCGTCGAGGCCGACCGGATCCGGTCACATCAAGATCGACTGGTTGACGATCTACACGCGCGCCTGACCTTGTCAGATCCGGACCGATACCTCTTGAAAAGGCACAATTGTACCTCCCGGCTGGTGGCGTCGGACGGCCGAACCTCGCCAAAGGGTTCAGCCGTCCGGCTTCACTTCACTGTCCGGAGTCATAGATGACATCTCCGTGGTGCCGCTGCCAGAATTGGCTCAGCTGGATTCGCGCGCGTACAGGGATGTGGAATTCGTTGCCGGACTCATCGCTGCCGGACGGAACGGTTCGGGTGACCCATCACGGAACCGCACGACAGCTCACCCGCGGCGATGCGCTGACCTTCGGCAGGGGCCGCGACTGCACGGTCAGGCTGCCGAACGACAGCCAGATCTCCCGGATGGCGGGCTCCATCACCGTCCTCGAGGACTGTGCCCTGATCAGGAACCGTTCGGCCACGAAACCGTTCATCATCCGGCCGGTCGTCGGTGAAGATCATGTCGTCGAGCCCGGTGGGGCGGTGACGTCGCTGCCCCACCGCCGGCTCCAGATCGTCATCGCCGGCATGGCCGGGACCACCGTCCACCTCGATCTGGACGTCAGCGGCGTCACCACCGCCTCCGGCCCCTCGGACCTCGGACCCTCGACATCCGAGGCCGTCACGACGACAGCACCGTTCCCGCTCACGCCGGCTCAGCGCAAGGTGGTGGAGGCACTCTGCGCGCCGATGCTGACGCACAGCGGCGCCGACGCCGCACCCGCGACCTATCAACAGATAGGAGTCGCGCTCAACCTCTCGCCGCAATACGTCCGCAACGTCATACAGCACGTACGGGAAACCCTGACCGGTCATGGCGTACCCGATCTGATCACCGACGACCCGACGCGGCCGGGAGCAGACTTCCGCTGGTCGCTGGCCCGGTACGCGATCCGGAACCGTTGGATCTCGACGGCGCCGCCGGACGTGCCTGAGGAAACGTCATGACACCCGAACGCCCCGGAAAGACCGACGTGCACGATCCCGACCAGGACTCCTCGCGCACCGTCGGTCGCGGACATCTGCCCACGACCGGCGCGAGCCGGCAGGGACCACAGGAACCGAACGGCTGGTACGTCGGCCCCGCCGACGATCCCGACCGATATGAGCTCCTAGGGGAAGGCATGGTCGGTGGCGAGGGGATCACCTGGCGTGCCCGCTATCACGGCAGCCTGGACTCACCGCTTCCCCTCGCGGTCAAGGTGCAGCACCCTCCGTTCGATCCGCCGCCGGGCTGGCCGTCTGCGCAGGACCGGTCCCGCTGGCGCGATCAGACGACCCTTCTGCGGCACATGCGTCTCGACCACCTGGTCGGTGTCAACGAATTCACCTCCGGACCACCACCCCATCGCCTCGGACAGGTGGACCCGTCCACATCCGAGCTGATCATCATCGAGATGGAATGGGTGGAGGGACAGGACCTGGGCAGCCTGATCCGCGCCGAACCCACCACGACCGTGAATGTCGCCACGCGCGCCCAATGGATTGAGGAAGCCTGCACGACCCTTGCGCGCTTGCACTCCTACACCCAGACCGCGGGCAACCCGACCGTGCACCGCGACATCTCTCCGGCCAACTGCATCGTCACACCACGCCGCGGCCTCGTATTGATCGATGTCTCCACCATGCAACTGCCCGGCGACGGCGTCGACCTCGACGGTCGGCACACCCCGGCCTACAGCGCCCCCGAAGTGCTCGCCATGCCGCACAGCCCACGGCTACCGAGCGCCGACGTCTACGCCATCGGCGCCCTCACCTACTTCTGCCTGACCGGCCAGGATCCCTCACCGACATCGGGCAACAGGCCTGACACCCGGGAACGACGGCTGCGCGAGATCGTCCAGCAACTCGCGCTCGCACCCGAGACCACAGCCCATGTGATGTCGATGCTCGCCGCCAACCCCCACGACCGACCCCACGATCTGCTGACCTGGAGCCGGCAGTTCCGAGAACTCGCCCGCCCTCGCAGGTCCATTCTCGTCCGGCGCTCGCTCCGCCGTCCCGTCGTCGCCGTTCCGCTGGCGCTGCTCATCGCATCCGGCGCCTTCGGCGCGGGACTCTGGGCCGCTCAGGACGATCCGCACCGAAGCGTCGAGGCGACCCCGCCTGCGCAACCGAGTCCGGTCAGTGCGTCGAAGGGAATCACCCGCAAATCGTTCTCGACCGCACGGGGCAGGATCATTTCTCCCGCTCCCGGAGCGACCACCAGGAACTGCGAATACTTCACCGGCACGGCGTCGCCAAAACCGGGAGACACCGTGATGCTGGCGATGCACAACCTCAGCGAGACCGACTCCACACGCTATGTCCAGGTCGTATTCGGCTTCGACAAACCCGAGACCCTGGCGACGTGGCGAGGCGCGCAGTACTTCAATGACCAGGCCATCGGCCAGGAAACAGTGGTGGAGTTGGTCGAGATGCCGCTGCCGGCGGCGAAGGAGCTGAACGCGTCGTCGGATTATCTCAAGATCAGCCGAATTGCCACCACCGAAGGAGAGGTCGTCGCAGCCGTCGTCGTGACACATTCGCGGGAAAAGAACCCTGCATTCCCTTGCGAAGGTCCGCACTGAGCGCCGGCCCGACGCTCCGTACGTAGCGCGAATCGACCAGTTCACCCCTGCACTATTCCTGAGGCTCACCGATGGCTTGAATTCTGTTCAGACCACGACCTCACGAATAGGACCTGCCTTGATGCCATCGATCGCCCGACTCCGGAGGCTCCCCGGAATCCTCATCACCCTCCTCCTCCTGACGCTCGGTCTCGCCGCGACGCCATCCGCCGCTTCCGCATCTTCGCCTGCCTCCACGACGCCAGTCGGTATCGCCTCGAGCGCCACCGGCAACGGCTACTGGATAGCGGCGAAGGACGGCGGCGTCTTCAGCTTCGGCGACGCCGCCTTCTACGGCTCGATGGGCGGCAAGCCGCTCAACGCACCCGTGGTGGCCCTTGCCGCAACCCGGTCGGGTCACGGCTACTGGCTGGCCGGCGGCGACGGAGGTGTATTCGCCTTCGGCGACGCGCAGTCGAAGGGTTCGATGGGCGGCCAACATCTGAACGCGCCGATCGTCGGCATCGCCGGCACGCCGAGCGGCGCCGGATACTGGCTGGTGGCCGCGGACGGCGGCATCTTCGCCTTCGGCGACGCGGGCTTCTTCGGCAGTATGGGCGGTCAGCCGCTCAACCAACCGATCGTCGGCATCACGGCCACCTCGTCGGGGGCCGGATACTGGCTGGTTGCCGCGGACGGCGGCATCTTCGCCTTCGGCGATGCCCAGTTCCGCGGCGGGATGGGTGGACAGCCGCTCAGCGCCCCCATCGTCGGCATCGGCCGCACCGACAGCGGCGGCGGCTACCGCGAGTTCGGTGCCGACGGCGGAGTCTTCGCCTACGGCGACGCCACCTTCGACGGCGGCATGGGCGGTCAGCCGCTGGCTGCGCCGATCGTGGCCGCCGGCACGCATCCCGGTGGTGGCTACTGGCTCCTCGGAGGCGACGGTGGAGTCTTCGCATTCGGCAACGCGCGCTACTTCGGACGGGTTGTCGCGAACACCGGCTCAGTGCCTCCCTCCCACGGCTACACCCTCGTGCTTCCGCGCGGCTCGGTCACCGCAGCGACGTTGACCGGGAAGCACCACAGCTACCCCGCGGTCGACATCGCCGTACCGGTCGGAACCACGTTCTACGCCATCGTCTCGGGTTCGGTCACCACCTTCGATCAGCCGTCCGCCTGCGGCTGGGGGGTCCAGCTCGCCGGCGACGACGGTGGTCTCTACGTGTACTGCCACGCCTCGCAGCGATCCGTCGCGTCGGGGGCTCGCGTCGCCTCAGGCGCTGTCCTGGGCAAAAGTGGCGGCGCCAAGAGGGCGGCCGGGGCGGGTGACTCGTCCGGTCCTCATCTGCACCTGCAGCTCAAATACCCGGGCGACAAGCTGCGTTGCCCGCAGAACCTGCTGCTCGCGCTCTACAACAACACCACTCCGCCGGCCCTGACGAGCCTGCCCACCTCGGGATGTGTCGCATGAGAACTTCGCGGAGCCGGACCTCGCTGACCCTCGGCGCCACCGTCACCCTCGCCCTCCTGGCGGGCCTACCCATGAGTACGGCGGCGATGGCCGCGGACCCCACCGTGAACTGCCGCCCCGTGCCGTCCGCCGAGAACCCGGCCGTTGTGCGGCAGGTGTACACGCAAGCCATCAACGACGGGGCCGACGCCCGGGTCATGCTCGCCACCTTCGAAACCGCCTGGGTCGAATCGCATTTCAACAACTGCAGCAATGGTGACCTGGACTCGGTCGGGGTGTTCCAGCAACGCGCCAGCTGGGGCAGCGTCGACGCCCGCGAGACGGTCGCCACGGCGGCGCACGCGTTTCTGATCCGGGCCAAGAACGCGGACGCCACCGCGGGAGCCACCGTGACCGCCGGCCAGATCGCGCAGAAGGTGCAGGCCTCCGCCAATCCTTCCGCCTACGACCAGAGCGCCGGTAAGGCGAACGCCTTGATAGCCACCTACAGCACGGCGTTCGCCGCGATGGCCCGAACCCCTTCCGGCAACGGCTACTACCTGCTGACCCGCGACGGTGGCGTCCGGCCGCACGGTACGGCGCCGACCTTCGGGGACGCGAGAGGTCAGTCCTACTTCACCGGGCAGACCGCGGTCGCCCTGGTCGTGACGACCTCCGGAAACGGGTACTGGATTCTCTCGGAAGCGGGCGGAGTCTACGGATATGGGGACGCCCAGTCGTACGGTGCCGCGGCCGGGCAGTCGTACTTCACCGGGCAGCGCGCCGTGGCGCTGGTGCCGAACGCCGCGGGCAACGGCTACTGGATTGTGGCCGCGGCCGGCGGCGTCTACTCGTACGGCGGTGCTGCGTTCTTCGGCGCGGCGGCCGGCCAGTCGTACTTCAACGGACAGTCGGCGGTCGGCCTGACGCGCTCTCCGGGCGGCAAGGGATACTGGATCTTGGCCGCATCGGGCGGAATCTACTCGTACGGTGACGCACCGTTCTTCGGGTCCGCGGGCGGCCAGCCCTACTTCGCTGGGCAGCGGGCAGTCGCCTTGACCACGACCGCGTCGGGTCACGGGTACTGGGTCGCCTCGGCCTCGGGCGGCGTCTACTCCTACGGCGACGCCGGGTTCTTCGGGTCGGCGGCCGGCCAGTCGTACTTCAACAATCAGACCGCGACCGGACTGATCCGATCGGCCGGGGGCAGCGGGTATTGGATTCCGGCGGCATCCGGCGGTGTCTACGCCTACGGCGACGCCCCGTTCCTCGGCGCCGCCTGAGAATGACCAGGCCGCCCGGTTGAGAGATCCTCCGGGCGGCTTCGGGGCCGGTCCTTGATCTCGCTGATCACCGCGGGACAAGCCGCCGACACCCGGCAGCTGATCCCGCCGCTCAACCAGATGCGGGTGGCAGAACTAGCCGTTGACCGCCCGGCGTGCGGTGTATTCCGTGGTGCGGTGCGTCGGGTACTGGATCAGGTTGTCCGGCTCCTCGTCCACCGTGCTGCTCCAGCGCCGGCCGGTCTCCAGCGGCTCGTCCTCGTACGCGGGCCGGATGCGGAACTGCCGGCCGTAGTCGAGCATGCCGTCGATGAGCCGGTCCACGTCGCGCGCGGGCCTTACGACGAGGCGCATGAACTGGCTGGTCATGCCGAGCTTGTTGCCGCACTCACGGGTGTACACGCCGTGGTTGGCGACCAGGTAGTCGCGCAGCGCCACGCCGGACCACTCGGTCGGCAGCTTGACCAGGATGAAGTTGCCCTGCGACGGGAAGATGGTCAGGCCGGGGATGCGGGCCAGCTCGCCGGCCATCGTGCGGCGGTCCCGGCTGAGCAGGCGCAGGCTGTCCTCGTACTCCTCGTCGTGCTCCTGGATCATGTAGACGACCTTCTCGGCGAGCGAGTTGAGGTTCCACTTCGGCAGCGCCTTGCCGATCTTGCCGGCGATCGCCGGGTTGGCCATCAGGTAACCGAAGCGGATCCCGTGCAGGCCGAAGTTCTTGCCCAGGCTCTTGAGCACGATCACGTTCGGCCGGATCACCGCGTCGGGCCCGACCGACGGGTACTGCTCCGCGTCGGAGAAGTCGATGAACGACTCGTCGACGACGACCAGGTCGAGGTCGCCCAGCGCGTCCATGAAGCGGATGACGTCCCGGCGGGCCAGGTAGCCGCCGTCCGGGTTGTTGACGTTGCAGACGACGGCGACCCGGGAGCCGCGGTCGCGGATGAACCGGACATAGTCGTCCAGGTTGAGCCGGAAGCCGTCGCGCTCCTGCAGCGGGAACATGTCGACCCGCTTGCCGGTCTCCAGCGGCTGGTCGGTCCACCGGCCGAACGTCGGGATCGGGATCGCGATGCTCTCCTTGATCAGGAGGTGGTCGATCCAGGTGATCAGTTCGGTGGAGCCGTTCGCCATCGCCACGGTCTGCGGGTGCAGGCCCAGCACGCTGGCCAGCTTGTTGGTGATGCTGGCCGAGTCGCTCGGGTAGTACTTCAGGATGTTCTTCAGGTCCCGGGAAAGCTCGTCGAACATCTCCGGCGTGGGGAAGTACGGGTTGCACGGGATGCAGAAGTCAACGATCTCCGCGCCCTCGCTCATGCTTCGAGAGAGATCGAAGTAAGACGCGCTGTGCGCCCCCTTGTGCAGGATCGAGGTATCGATTCCCGTCCGTGCCATCGCGCCTCCCGAGCCCTGTGTCAATGCCGCCCGTCAGTACGGACGGCATTGCGGGATCGTTCAGAACTTATGGATGACGTAATCAATGCAGCGAGTCAGCGCCTCGACGTCGGCCGGGTCGACGGTGGGGTAGAGCGCGATCCGTAGCTGGTTGCGGCCCAGCTTGCGGTAGGGCTCGGTGTCCACGATGCCGTTGGCCCGGAGCACCTTGGCAAGCCGCGCCGCGTCGATGCCGTCGGCGAAGTCGATCGTCGCCACCGCGTTGGACCGCAGCGCCGGGTCGGTCACGAACGGTGCCGCGACCGCCGACCGGTCCGCCCAGCCGTAGATCGCCTCGGCGCTCGCCCGGCTGCGCTTCGCCGCCCAGGCCAGGCCGCCCTGCGCGTTCATCCAGTCGACCTGCTCGGCGGCGAGGAACACCGTGGCCAGGGCCGGGGTGTTGTAGGTCTGCTCCAGGCGGGACTGCTCGATCGCCGTGACGAGATCCAGGAACTGCGGGATGTAGCGGCCCGAGGCCTTGATCTCGTGGGCGCGCTCGATGGCGGCCGGCGACATCAGCGCGATCCACAGGCCGCCGTCCGAGCCGAACGCCTTCTGCGGCGCGAGGTAGTAGACGTCGGTCTCGGTCAGGTCGACCTCGAGGCTGCCGCCGCCGGAGGTCGCGTCGGTCAGCAGCAGCGCGCCCGGGTCGGCGCCCGCGACCCGGCGCACCGGCACGGCGACGCCGGTCGAGGTCTCGTTGTGCACGCTCGCGTAAGCGTCGACGCCGGCCTCGGCGCTCAGGTAGGCCGCGCTGCCGCCGGGCGCCTTGTGCACGGTCGGCTCGGCGAGGAACGGCGCGTCACGCACCGCCTTGACGAACTTGGCGCCGAACTCGCCGAACTCCGCGAACTGGGCCTTGTCGCGGATCAGCCCGAACGTCGCCGTCTCCCAGAACGCGCTGGTGCCACCGTTCGAGATGATCACCTCGTAGCCGTCCGGCGCGGAGAAGAACTCGGCGATCCCGCCGCGCAGCCGGGCCACCTGATCGCGCACCGTCTTCTGCCGGTGCGAGGTGCCCAGGAGGGTCCGGGACACCCGGGACAGCGCCTCGACGCCCTCCGGGCGGACCTTGCTCGGGCCGGAGCCGAACCGCCCGTCGACGGGCTTGAGGTCGTCGGGAATCCGGATCGAGTCAGCCACGGGGGTCCTTCCAGCGGGAATCAGCGGTTACAGATTATGCGGGACGGCGTCCCAGCCCTCCACCTCTTGGGGCTTACGCGGCTCGGGTCCCAGGTAGTGGGCGCTCGGGCGCACGATGCGGGCGAGCCGCTTCTGCTCGAGGATGTGCGCGCTCCAGCCCGCCACCCTGGCGCAGGTGAACATCGAGGTGAACATGTGCGAGGGCACATCGGCGAAGTCGAGCACGACGGCGGACCAGAACTCGACATTGGTCATCAGCACCCGGTCGGGCTTGCGCGCCTGCAGCTCGGCGAGCGCGGCCCGCTCCAGCGCCTCGGCCACCTCGAAGCGCGGCGCGCCCAGCTCCTTCGCCGTGCGCCGGAGCACGCGGGCGCGCGGGTCCTCCGCCCGGTAGACGCGGTGGCCGAAGCCCATCAGCCGCTCGCCGCGGTCGAGCACGCCCTTGACGTAGCCCTCCGCGTCGCCGCTGCGCTCGACGGCCTCGATCATGTGCAGCACCCGGGAGGGTGCGCCGCCGTGCAGCGGTCCGGACAGCGCGCCGATGCCGGAGGAGATGCAGGCCGCGGCGTCCGCGCCGGTGGAGGCGACGATGCGGGCGGTGAACGTGGACGCGTTCAGCCCGTGCTCGGCCGCGGAGATGAAGTAGGCGTCGACCGCCTTGACATGCCGGGGATCGGGCTCGCCGCGCCAGCGCTTCATGAACCGCTCGACGATCGTCTGCGCCTTGTCGATGTCCTTCTGCGGCACGGCGGGCAGGCCCAGCCCGCGGGCGGCCTGCGCCACGAACGACAGCGCGGTCACCGAGACCCGGGCCAGGTCGGCGCGGGTCTGCTCCTCGTTGATGTCGAGCAGCTGGCCCAGCCCCCAGTAGGGCGCCAGCATGGCCACGGCGGACTGCACGTCGACGCGGATGTCGCCGGAGTGCACCGGCACCGGGAACGGCTCGGCCGGCGGCAGACCGGGCCCGAACCGGCCGTCGACGAGCAGCGCCCAGACGTTGCCGAACGACACCTGGCCGATCAGATCCTCGATGTCGACGCCTCGGTAACGCAGCGAACCGCCGGCCTTGTCGGGCTCGGCGATCTCGGTCTCGAAGGCGATAACGCCCTCGAGGCCCGGCTTGAAATCGGACACGTCACGCCTCCAGAGGACCCGGCCGGACGAAAGCCGTGGGTGTTTCATCTTGCCCGTTCGGTGACCGGCTGGTCGAGCCGGGGAAATGTGCTGTCTGCGACATCCATCCTCGCGGACCTGACGGGCCGCCGTCCGGCACTTAGGTTCGTTAAGTAAATCTTTGCGGAGGAGATGGTGTGAACCCGGAATCGCCCTCGCCCGCCGGCATGCGGCGCGACTACACCGAGCGGAGCGGGTTGCTCGAGACCGATCTCGCCGCGGACTGGGTCGGCCAGTTCGCGCGCTGGTTCGCCGAGGCGCAGGCCGCGGGCCTGCCCGAGCCCAACGCGATGATCGTCGCGACCGCCGACGCCGAGGCCCGGCCGAGCGCGCGGACGGTGCTGCTCAAGGGCTACGACGAACGCGGTTTCGTGTTCTTCACCAACTACCGCTCGCGCAAGGGCGTCGAGGCGCTGTCGAACCCCGTCGCCAGCCTGGTCTTCCCCTGGTTCGCCATGCAGCGGCAGGTGCTGGTCACCGGCGCCGTCGCGCCGGTGGACCGGGCCGAGACCGAGGCCTACTTCGCCACCCGGCCGCGCGGCTCGCAGCTCGGCGCGTGGGCCAGCCCGCAGAGCCGGGTGCTGCCGGACCGGGCCGCCGTCGAGGCCGGGATGGACGCGGCGATCGAGCGCTTCGGCGCCGAGGGCGAGGTCCCCGCGCCGCCGCACTGGGGTGGTCTGCGGGTGATTCCGGAGACGGTCGAGTTCTGGCAGGGCCGCGCCAGCCGGCTGCACGACCGGCTGCGCTACCGGCGTACGGAAGAGGGCTTCGTCGTGGAACGGCTCGCGCCTTGAGTCAGGAGCCGGTCGAGGCGGCGGCGAAGGTCGCCGAGGACGCGGCCGGCAGCGGGCGCAAGAGCTGGGTCATCGACATCCGGCCGCTGCGCGGCGCCGCCTACCGGCGGATGTGGATCGGCAACGGCGTCGCGTTCTTCGGGTTCCAGTTCACCGCCGTCGCCGTGCCGGTGGAGATGTTCGCGATCACCGGCTCGTCGGCCTGGGTCGGCCTGCTCGGCGTCGCGAGCCTGGTGCCCCTGTTGATCTTCGGCCTGTGGGGCGGCGCCGCGGCCGACGTGGTCGACCGGCGCAAGCTGCTGATGGCCAGCTCGATGCTGGCCTGGCTGTCCACCATCGGGCTGCTCGCGCAGGCTCTGCTCGGGCTGCACAGCCCGGGTGTGCTGCTCGCGCTGACCGCCGTGCAGTCGGCGGGCTTCGCGATGAGTTCGCCGGCCCGGCAGGCGATCATCCCGCGGATCGTGCCCGGCGACCTGGTGCCGGCGGCGAACACGCTCGCGTACACGACCACGACGGCGGGCGGTGTCCTCGGGCCGCTGGCCGCGGGCCTGATCTTCGGCGCCTGGGCGACGGACACCGGCGTCACCATCGCGTACGCGGTGGACGTCGCGCTGTTCACCGTCTCGTTCTGGGCCGTGCACCGGCTCCCGGCGATCCCGCCCATCCACGACGCCGCCGTGGCCGAGCGGCCGACGGCGGGCCTGCGCGGCATCGCCGACGGGCTGCGGTTCCTGGTCACCCAGCCGGTCCTGCTGCTGTCGTTCGCGGTGGACATCGTCGCGATGGTGCTGGCCATGCCGCGGGCGCTGTTCCCGGAGATCGCCGAGGACCGCTTCGGCGGCGGCTCGGCGGTGGGCTGGCTCTTCGCCGCGATCGCGATCGGCTCGCTGGCCGGCGGCCTGACGTCGGGCTGGATCGGCCGGGTCAGGCGCCAGGGCGCCGCCCTGGTCGTCGCCGTCGTCGGCTGGGGCATCGCGGTGGGCCTGGCCGGCTTCGCGCACTCGCTGTGGCTGATGGTGCTGCTGCTCGCGGTCGGCGGCGCCGCGGACCTGGTCAGCGCGGTCTACCGGCAGTCGATTCTGCAGACCTTCGCGCCCGACCGGCTGCGCGGCCGGCTGCAGGGCGTCTTCACCGTCGTGGTGGCCGGCGGGCCGCGGCTCGGCGACCTGCGCGCGGGTGCGATGGCCGATGTCGCCGGGCCGACCGCCTCGTGGGCGGGCGGCGGCTTCGCGGCCGCCGGCGTGGCCGTGGGGCTCGCGCTCGCCTTCCCGGCCCTGCTTCGCTACCGTCCTCCCGCTGACGACGAGGTCACCCGATAATGTCAGGGGCATGACCGAGCGCAGCGAGGGATTCGCGGCGCCGGAACGGCGAAGCGAGGCGGTGGCGTGAGAGACGTCGTGGCGGCGAAGTCCGGTTTGCAGTGGACCATCGAGGCCGATGGGCACCGGGCCGTGATCGCGGAGGTCGGCGGCGTGCTGCGCGGCTACTGCGCCGGTGAGCGGGAGGTTCTCGACGGCTTCGGGCCGGACGAGATCTCGCCCGCCTCGGCCGGTCAGATCCTGGCGCCGTGGCCCAACCGGATCCGCGACGGGCACTACTCGTTCGAGGGCACGGCCTACCAGTTGCCGCTGACCGAGCCGGCCCGGCACAACGCGATCCACGGGCTGGCCAACTGGGCCCGCTGGAGCCTCGTCGAGCAGACCGCCGACGCCGTGACGGTCGAGCTCGATCTCCCGCCCCAGATGGGATACCCCTGGTCGCTGACGCTGCGCACGCGGTGGAGTGTCTCCGCCGACGGGCTGCGCTCCGATCAGGAGGTCGTCAACACCAGCGACCGCAACGCGCCGTGGGGCTTCTCCGTGCATCCTTACCTGCGGCTGCCGGGTGTCGCGGTCGAGGACATCCTGCTGCAGGTGCCCGGCCGCAGCCGGGTGCTCACCGACGCCCGGCTGCTGCCGATCGGCGCGGTCAAGGTCGCCGGCAGCGACTTCGACTACACGGAGCCGCGCCGCATCGGCGAGGCCGTGCTGGACACGACGTTCGGCGACCTGACCTACGCGGCCGACGGCGGCTCCTCGGTGCGGATCGCCGCGCCGTCGGGCGAGCAGTCCGTGACGGTCTGGGGCGACGAGAACTTCCGCTGGTGGCAGATCTTCACCGGCGACACCCTGCACGGCGAGCGCTTCCGGCGCTCGGTGGCGATCGAGCCGATGACGTGCCCGCCGGACGCCTACCGCTCGGGCCGGGACCTGATCGTCCTCGAGCCGGGGCAGACCTGGCGCGCCCGCTGGGGCGTGCGGCCCTCGGCCGGCTGACGTGGAGTTCGACGAGGTTCTCCGGCGCCGCCGGATGGTCCGCACGTACGACCCGGATCGGCCGGTGCCGCCGGAGATCGTCGACAAGCTGATCAGGCACGCCCTGCGCGCGCCGTCGGCGGGCTTCTCGCAGGGCTGGGGCTTCCTGGTGCTGCGGGAGCAGGCCGATCGTGATCTCTACTGGTCGGCGACGGCCGAGGGCGACGACCCCGCGGCGGGTTCGTGGCTGGACCGGATGCGCACCGCGCCGCTGATCATCGTGGCGCTGTCCAACAAGTCGGCCTACCTGGACCGGTACGCACAGTCCGACAAGGGCTGGACCGACCGGGACGAGAAGCGCTGGCCGGTGCCGTACTGGGACATCGACACCGGGTTCGCCGCCCTGCTCATCCACCTGACCGCGGTGAACGAGGAGCTCGCCTCGCTGTTCTTCGGTGTGCCCGCCGAGCGGGTGGGTGCATTCCGGGACGCTTTCGGCGTTCCGGAGGAATTCACTCCGGTCGGGGCCCTCACGATCGGCTACCCCGCCGCGGATAAGAGGTCACCATCACTGCGGCGCGGGCATCGTCCGGTGGACGAGGTGGTGCATCATGGCCGATGGGCCGCGACGGACCGGCCCTCCGCGAGTGACATCTGACAACGGGTGACATCGTCGGGGCGCAGATCCGGTCGCTAGGCTGGCGGCTCGCTAGGCTTGCAGACAGGTCGGCCCGCCCGGTGGGCGTGACATAGGTGAGGACCGAGGGGAGCGTGCCGTAGTGATCTTCAAAGCGGTACGGGACGGAGCGCCGTACCCCGACCATCACACGACGCTCAAGAGGTGGGCCGAGATCCCTCCGCGCCCCATCCGGCTGGCGGACCTGATCACCACCAAGCGCGAGCTCGCGCTCGACAAGCTGCTCGCCGAGGACTCGACCTTCTACGGCGACCTCTTCCCGCACGTGGTGGAGTGGCACGGCGGCCTCTACCTGGAGGACGGCCTGCACCGCGCGCTGCGCGCCGCGCTGCAGCAGCGCAACCAGATCCACGCCCGCGTGCTGGTCATCGACAACTGATCCGCCGGGCGTCCTGGGCTCGCGCCACGGGCAGGGCCTAGTGTCGATCCCATGGCCGTCGTCTCTCCCCTTGATCTTCTCGACCTGGACGCGCTGCTGACCGACGAGGAGCGCGACGTCCGCGCGCTGGCCCGCCGCGTCGGCGACGACCGGGTCCGCCCCTACATCGCCGACTGGTATGAGCGCGGCGAGGTGCCCGTCCGCGAGCTGGCCCTCGAGTTCGGCAAGCTCGGGCTGCTCGGCATGCACCTGACCGGCTACGGCTGCGCCGGCGCGTCCGCGGTCGCCTACGGGCTGGCCTGCCTCGAGCTCGAGGCCGCCGACTCCGGCGTGCGCTCGCTGGTCTCCGTTCAGGGCTCCCTGGCGATGTACGCCATCTGGAAGTTCGGCAGCGAGGAGCAGAAGCAGCGCTGGCTGCCCGGCATGGCCGCGGGCGAGCTGATCGGCTGCTTCGGGCTGACCGAGCCCGACCACGGCTCCGACCCGGGGAACATGGCGACCCGGGCCCGCCGCGACGGCGACGACTGGATCCTCACCGGCGGCAAGATGTGGATCACCAACGCCCCGGTCGCCGACGTGGCCGTGATCTGGGCCCGCGCCGAGGAGGGCATGGTCGGCTTCGCCGTGCCGACCAGCACCGCGGGCTTCAGCGCCCGCGAGGTCAGGCTCAAGCTCTCGCTGCGCGCCTCGGCCACCGGCGAGATCACCCTCGACGACGTCCGGCTGCCCGAGTCGGCCCGGCTGCCCGAGGCGCGCGGCCTGAAGGCCCCGCTCTCGTGCCTCAACCAGGCCCGTTTCGGCATCATCTGGGGCGCGCTCGGCGCGGCCCGCGACTGCCTGGAGACCGCCATCTCGTACGCGACCAGCCGCGAGCAGTTCGGCCGCCCGATCGCGGGCTTCCAGCTGACCCAGGCGAAGCTCGCGGACATGGCGCTGGAGCTGCAGAAGGGCTACCTGCTGGCGGTGCACCTGGGGCGCCGGTGCGACTCGGTGGGGCTACGCCCGGAGCAGGTCAGCGCCGGCAAGCTCAACAGCGTCCGCGAGGCCATCAAAATCGCCCGGGAGTGCCGCACGATCCTCGGCGCGAACGGCATCAGCGGCGAGTACCCGGTGCTCCGGCACGCCAACAACCTCGAAAGTGTGCTCACTTACGAGGGAACTTCGGAGATACATCAGCTGGTGATTGGTCAGGCATTGACCGGATTGAACGCCTTCGGGGGCTGACTGCGCTGCGAGTGTCGCACCCCTTCCGTACCGTGGGTATCAGAAGGAGGGGGTGAGCACCGATGGCCAACCCGAGCGAGATCGACGAACCCACCCGGGAGTATCCAGAGGTCGACGATCAGCCCGTGCCTGAGCCGGCAACTCCGGCGCCCGCCGCGGAGCCCAGGAGCGGCATGGGCGGATTCGCCCGCGTTCTCGTGTTCACCGGTGTCGTCTTCGCGCTGATCGTGGCGATGTGCCTCGGCCTGCGCGCGGTCGACGTCCTGCCGGGCTTCAACAACCCGTTCTCCGACAAGACCACCGACCGCAGTCAGCCGGTGCTGCTGCAGTCGATGCGCGACCTGAGCCGCTACGTTGCGGCCGACGGCACCTTCCAGGTCATCGTCGACCTGCAGGAAGACCGGGAGAACATCCCCGACTTCCTGCTCAACAAGCGCACGCTGTTCGTCGGCTCCGGCACGGTCGAGGAATACATCGACTTCGGCACCCTCACCGAGGGCGCGATCAAGGTCGACAACGACGACAAGTCGGTCAAGATCGTGCTTCCCCCGCCGCAGCAGGGCCAGGCCGCCCTCGACATGCAGCGCAGCTACGTCGTCGCCGAGGAGCGCGGCCTGCTCAATCGCATCGGCGACGCGTTCCGCAGCGATCCCGATCAGCAGCAGCGGGTCTATCAGATGGCGCAGCAGCGCATCACGGAGGCGGCCCGGGCCAGCGGCCTGGATCAGCGCGCCCGGGACAACACCCAGAAGATGCTGGAGGGCCTGTTCGCCAGCCTGGGTTACACCTCGGTGACCGTCACGTTCGTCAGCCCCTGAGGGGGCCATTCGCCGCACGGCGCGGCGTCCCGTCCGACAGGTCGGGGCGCCGCGCGGCGGGTCACTCGCTGGGCATCATGATCCAGAGGATCAGATAGATCAGGAACTGCGGGCCGGGCAGCAGGCAGGACAGGACGAAGATCAGTCGCATTACCCCGGAGGACAGGCCGAACCGGCGCGCCAGGCCGGAACAGACGCCGGCGATCCATCGGTCGTCGCGGGGCCGTGACAATCGGCGGGTCACGTCACTCACTTCCATTCGGTGGCGGCTGTGACCGTGCGTCCCAGCCATTTCCAACGGTATGAGCCGGGCGCGGCGCCGCCCTCGATCCCGAGGTGGAGAAGCGCTTTCGCGTTCCCGTAAGGGCTACCCGGAGCCGGTGTGAAACCACTGTTAACATCGGGGCAATTCCGCCCCTAGACGCCTCGTCGCCATGGGCGGCTCACGTGGGAGGTATGTCTCGGTGACGCTCGCCGTGCTGTGCGGGAGCGCCGGCAACGACCTCGACCCGGGTGTGGCCCGTCGGCTCGCCGACGAGCTCACCGCGGCGCTGGCCGCGGCCGGGGCCACCGCGGTCGTGCCGGTGGAAGGACTCGACGTCGCGGGGCAGTTGCGCGAGATCGCCAGGATCGCGGCGGGAGCGGCGGAGCCGCTGCTGTTGTGCGCCGACGATCTGGTGGCACACCCGAGTCTGCTCTGGACCCTGGCCACCGAGCCGGCCGGCCGCAGCACCGCCCTGGTGATCGCCGAGGACGGCGGCGACCTGCGCGAGGAGCGCGGGCGCCTGGTCGCGGCGGTGGACGGCACGACGCGTTTCCTGGGCGCGATCAGCATCGCCCCGGGCGACCTGCCGATCCTGGCCGCGGCCGCCGCGCGCGCGGCCGATCACGCGCCGGCCGCGCCCGGGCCGGCCGGTGCCGCCGGTGCCCGGGCCGTCCTGGGCGCGCCCGGAAACGCGGTCGACGTGCTGCTGCCGGAGCTGATCGAGGGCGGGCTCGTGCCCATCGCCACCCGGGTGCGGCTGCTGCACGCCGAGCGGGTGCACACCCCGGCCGGGCTGACCGCGGCCCGCGCCGCGGTCGCCGCCGTCGACGAGGACTCCGCGCTGCTGCGGCTCGCGGTCAAGGAGAAGGACGACTTCTTCACGACCTACGCCGTCAGCACCTGGTCGCCGCTGGTCACCAAGTGGTGTGCCCGGCTCGGCCTCAGCCCGAGCGGCGTCACCGCGCTGTCCGTGCTGTTCGCGGTGGCCGCCGCGCTCGCCTTCTGGCAGGCCTCGCGGCCCGCGATGATCGCCGGCGCCGTCCTGCTCTACCTGGGCTTCGTGCTCGACTGCGTGGACGGTCAGCTGGCCCGTTACACCCGCCGCTTCGGGGCGTTCGGCGGCTGGCTCGACACGATGGCCGACCGGGCCAAGGAGTACGCGGCCTACGCCGGCCTGGCCGCAGGCGCCGAGCGGGCCGGGCTGCCCTACGCCTGGCCGCTGGCGATCACCGCGATCCTGCTGCAGACGGTCCGGCACATGACCGACACCTGGTACGGGGCGCTGCACGACGAGGCGGCCGCCCGGCAGGCCGTCGGCACCGCGGGCAACACTCCCGCCGGCGGCGGGGTGGGCGCGCGGCTCAGCCGGGCGTCCAACCGGGTGCAGGCGGACACCGGCTCGGCCGCGTACTGGCTGAAGCGGATCGTGGTCTTCCCGATCGGCGAGCGGTGGGCGCTCATCGCCGTGCTGGCGGCGTTCGCCAACGGGCGGGTCGCCCTGGCGGCCGTGGTGATCTGGGGGCTGCTCGCCGCCGCGTACACGCTGGGGCTGCGCTCGCTGCGCTCGATCTCGATGCGCGTCGGCGTGCTCGACACGGTCGACACGTCGCGGCACCGCGACGACGGGCTGCTGGTCCGCGCCGTCCTGAGCGGGGCGAAGGCCGGTGCGCCCCTCGTCGCGGCCGTCGTCGCGGCGCTCGCCGCGCTGGGGCTGGTGGTGGGCCTGCTGGCGGGCTGGGTGCCGGCCGGCACCGAGGTGGGCCGGTGGGTGAGCGGCGGGCTTGAGGTGGAGCTCATCCGGGCCACCGGGGCCGCCGCGGCCTGGCTGGTGGTGGTCACGGCGCTGGTGCTCGGTGCGGGGCTGCCGGCCCGGTCCCGGCACGACGGACCGCTCGACTGGCTGATCCCCGCCGGACTGCGGGCGGCCGAGTACCTGATGGTGGTCGCCGTCGGGCTGATCTGCTCGGTGCCACCGCCGATTGTTTACCTGCTGTTGTTCATGCTGGCACTGCGCCACTACGACCTGACCGCCCGGATGGAGAAGGGTGCGCCCGGCGCATCCGCGGCGAGGGCTTGGTTCGGCTGGGACGGCCGGGTCGTGTTGCTCGTGGTGTGTTCACTGTGCGGGGTCGCCACCATCGGTGAGTTCCTGCTCGCCGTCGTCGTGTGCGGCTGCTTCCTGGCCGCGGCGGTCCGCGACTGGAGATCCGGAGGTTCGTAATGCCCCTGCTCAGCGTGGTTTTACCGGTGTACAAGGTGCAGGGTTACCTGCGCCAGTGCCTGGACTCTATGCTCGAGCAGGCATTCACGGACTTCGAGATCGTCGCCGTCGACGACTGCTCACCGGACAACAGCGGAGCCATCCTCGCCGAGTACGCGGCGCGTGACCCGCGGGTCCGGGTCGTCTCGCTGGAAACGAACGCGGGGCTGGGCGGGGCGCGCAACGCCGGGCTCGATCGGGCGGTCGGCGACTACGTCTGGTTCGTCGACGGCGACGACTGGCTGGCGCAGGGCGCGATCGGCGCGGTCGCCGCCCGGCTCCTCGAGACGGACGCGGACGTGCTGGTCATGGGCTTCGACCGGGTGTTCTGGGACGGCCGGGTGACGGTTCCCAACGCCGGCGCGCGGCTCGCCACCGCGCCGCGGACGTTCACGGTCACGCAGTGGCCGCGGATCCTCAAGGTGCTGCACGTGGCCTGGAACAAGATCGTGCGGCGGGAGCTGCTGATCAACCTCCGCTTCCGCTTCGAGTCGGGCTGGTACGAGGACGTCTCATACACCTTCCCGGTGCTCGCGGCGGCCGGCCGGATCACCGCGCTCGGCCGCACGTGCGTGCACTACCGGCAGCGCAGGACCGGGGCGATCACGCGTACGGTCGGCGACCGGCACTTCGACATCTTCACCCACTGGGCGCACGCGCTCGAGCTCGTGGAGAAGTACGCCGAACGGCCCGAGGCGCTGCGGCCGCTGCTCTTCCAGCGGATGATGTGGCACTACGTGGTCGTGCTGCGCAATCCGGAGCGAATACCGCCGGCCTCGTACCGGGGCTTCTTCGACCGGATCGGCGAGGATTTCCGCAAGTACCGGCCGGCCGAGGGCTACGTCCTGCCGTCGGGGGCGGACGGCATGCGGCTCCGGCTCATCGAGCGGGGTTACTTCCACAGGTTCCGGGCGCTGAACTGGGCCATCGACGCGGCCAGGTCCCTGAAGCGGGTGCGGCGGGTTCCGGTGCGCAAGGCGGTGGCGCTCGCCAAGCGGGTGCGGCAGGCCGCGTACCGCCGCTACTACCGGCTTCAGCTTCGGCTGCCGCTGGACGACCGGCTCGCGCTGTACGCCGCGTACTGGTACCGGGGGGTGACCTGCAACCCGGCGGCGATCTCGCGCAAGGCCGCCGAGCTGGCCCCGGACGTGCGCAACGTCTGGGTGGTCGGCCGGGCACGCGTCGGTTCCGTGCCGCCGGGCACCGACTACGTGATCGCCGGTTCGCTGGCGTACTTCCGGGCGCTGGCCCGGGCCCGCTGGCTGATCAACAACGTGAACTGGCCGAACTGGGTGCTCAAGCGGGCGGGCTCCACGCATCTGATGACCCACCACGGCACGCCGCTGAAGATGATGGGGCTGGACCAGGTCGATCACCCGGCCGCCGCCAAGGATCAGGACTTCCACGCGCAGATGCGCCGCGCGGACCGCTGGGACTTCAGCGTCTCGGCGAACGCGCACACCACCGTCGCCTGGGATCGGGCGTACCCGTGCGGCTACGAGACCCTCGAGGTCGGTTACCCCCGCAACGACCGGCTCGCGACCGCCGCGCCGGCCGAGGCGGCGGCCGTGCGGGAGAAGCTCGGCATCGCGCCGTCCGAGAGGGTCATCCTCTACACGCCGACGCACCGCGAGTGGCTGCCGCCGGGGCAGCAGGTGCTGGACGTGGAGGCGTTCGCCGAGGAGCTGGGGCCGGACAGCGTGCTGCTGGTCCGCGCGCACTACTTCTACGTCGCGCCGGGCGCGGAGACCCAGTCGCGGCGCGGGCGGATCGTGGACGTGTCGGCGTACCCGGAGGTCGAGGACCTCTATCTGGCCGCCGACGTGATGATCACCGACTACTCGTCGGCGATGTTCGACTTCGCCGTGCTGGACCGGCCGCTGGTGATCTTCGCGCCGGACTGGGCGGCCTACCGGGAGCTGCGCGGCACCTACTTCGACCTGATGGAGCAGCCGCCGGGAGCGGTCGCGACGACGTTCGCGGGACTGGTCGGCCTCTTCGCCGACGGCGGGTACGCGACGGCCGAGGCGGACGATCGCCGGGCCCGGTTCCGGGAGCGGTTCTGCTACCTCGACGACGGCCGGGCCGCCGAGCGGGTGGTGCGCCGGGTGTTGCTGGGAGAACCGGCTCAGTAAATCTTCGGGGCGTCGCGAGCGGGCCGAAAACCTCCTGCGAGGGGCCGTTCGCGTCGCCACCTGCACAGACAGTGCAGTTAGTTGATCTTGTGACACCTGTGAATGGGTAACCATCCGGTGACTGTGGGCAAATGGCACGTTCACCCGATGGCAGACATCGATGGCTGTAGTCACGCTAAGCCATCGTCGCAGCTCAAACGCAGGAGGTTGACGGTGTCCACCGTCGCGCTCAAGGACGTCACCAAGGTCTGGCCGCACGGCAGCGTCGCGGTCGACCGGGTCAGTCTGGACGTCGAAGACGGTGAGTTCCTGGTTCTGCTCGGGCCGTCCGGGTGCGGTAAGTCGACCATTCTGCGCATGATCGCCGGGCTCGAGGACCCCACCGCCGGCGCCATCCTGCTCAACGGCGAACCGGTCATGGACCTGGCGCCGAGGGATCGGCAGATCGCCATGGTCTTCCAGGACTTCGCCCTCTACCCGCACATGACCGTCGGCGAGAACATCGGCTTTCCGCTGAAGCTCTCCGGCGTCGAGCCCATGCCGCGCGGCGAGCGGATCGGCGACGTGGCCAGCGCGCTCGGCATCGGCGACGTGCTCACCCGCAAGCCCGGGCAGCTCTCCGGCGGCCAGCGCCAGCGGGTCGCGATGGGCCGGGCCATCGTGCGCCGCCCGGGACTCTTCCTGATGGACGAGCCCCTCTCCAACCTGGACAGCGGCCTCCGCGCCGAGTTGCGCGCGGAGATCACCGGGCTCACCCGCGAGCTCGGCGTCACCACCATGTACGTCACCCACGACCAGGCCGAGGCGCTGACCATGGCCGACCGGGTGGCGATCATGCGCAAGGGCGTGCTGCAGGACATCGGCACCCCGACCGAGGTCTACGGCCGTCCGGCCACCCTCTACGTCGCGGCGTTCCTCGGCGCACCCCGGATGAACCTGCTCGAGGCCTCGGTCTACGTGCACCTCGATCGCTACATCGCACTCAACCTCGGCGAGCAGGCGCTCTACCTGCCCTGGAGCGACATCCGGTCGCGGGCGATCTCGCACTACCACGGCGAGCGCATCGTGGTCGGCATGCGGGCCGAGGCGCTCACCCCCGTCGCCCCCGACTCGCCGGGCGACGTGCTGCAGGGGCGCATCCGCTACCTCGAGCACCACGGCCACGAGTCGCTGGCCTTCCTGGACATCGGCGCGACCGCCATCGTCGTCGACGAACTCGCCGGGGTGACCGCCGAGTCCGTCACCGAGACGGGCGCGCTCAAGCGGATCGGGGGAGCGCTGCAGCGGCTCACCGGCCGCGGCGAGAAGGCCGCCGTGCTCGAGCGCGAGGATCCGGAGAAGGCCTCGGTGCTCAGCGACCCCGGCCGGCACCACCGGCGCCCGGCCGAACTGGCCGTGCGGCTGGCGCCGTATCCCGCCGTGTCTCCGGGACATCCGCTGGCGATCAGCGTGCGGATGGACGCCCTGCACTTCTTCGACGAGCGCGGGGACCGCATCGACATCGGCTGGCGCTGATGCCCGGCCGCGGCGCCGTGTCGCATCTCTTCTGACCCGTTTTGGGGGAGCCGCCGAGTGCCGCGGAGGCGGTTGACGGCGTAGGCTGCTCGGCGGTGGAGGAAACAGTCGACCACGAAGTGCTGGGTCCGGCTCCGGGCAGGGAGTCGCCGGACAGTGCACCGGCGCGCAAAGATCCCGATCGATCGATTCCGGCACGGTCGGACCGCGCCCGATTCACGTTGCTGGACCGCACCTTCGGCCGCGACGAGATCACCGTGGTCCGCCACGAGGTCACCGCGCGGCTCAATCTCGGCGTGCTCGGCGATCGCCTGCCCGGCTTCGTGCTGGCGATCAACGAGGTGATCACCAATGCCGTCCTGCACGCCGGCGGTCACGGCCGGATCGTGCTGTGGGGCACCGCCGGGTCGCTGTGGTGCACGGTGACCGACTCCGGGCCGGGGATTCCCGAGCGGTTCCGGCATCCGCCGCAGGCGCCGGAGGCATTCGAGGTGGGCGGCCGGGGCATCTGGTTGGCGCACCAACTGTGCGACGAAGTGACGATGGCCACCGGTCCGATTGGGACTACTATCGGACTGCGAATAGTCGTGCCCCACCGTATTACCATGTCTGACCTGGTCAACGGCGCCTCGACAGGCGGCTGAACACGGCATGAAACGCCGTGGAAATGTCGTCCTGCGCATAGAGGCGTGTTGGCCATCTGGGGCGACTACATTGGTCCAGTGCTCGGACTACCTCCTCATGTGACGGCCTGCCTTTTCGACCTCGACGGTGTGCTGACGCAGACCGCCCTGGTGCATAACGCGGCGTGGAAACAGACCTTCGACGCGTTTCTCCGGACGTGGTCATCGCAACACGGACAACCGTTCACGCCGTTCGACTCAGGCGCCGACTACCACCAGTACGTCGACGGTCGGCCGCGCGCCGACGGCGTCCGTACCTTCCTCGCCTCGCGGGGCATCACCCTGCCCGAAGGCGCGCCCGATGACGGTCCCGACGAGGAGACCGTCAACGGCACCGGCAACCGCAAGAACGAACTCGTCCTGCAGAAGATCCAGGAAGGCGCGGTGCAGGTTTACACCGGATCGGTCGACTACCTGCACGCCGTCCGGGACGCGGGCCTGCGTCGTGCCGTCGTCTCGGCCAGCGCCAACTGCGCGGACGTGCTGGACGCGGCCGGCATCGCGGACCTGCTCGAGGTGCGCGTGGACGGCATCACCGCCCGCAGCGAAAACCTGCCCGGCAAGCCGGCCCCGGACACCTTCCTCTACGGCGCCAAGCTGCTCGGGGTGGACCCGGTCAACTGCGCCGTGTTCGAGGACGCCCTGGCCGGCGTGGCCGCCGGCAAGGCCGGCGGCTTCGGCATCGTGATCGGCGTGGACCGGGTCGGCCAGGCCGACGCGTTGCGCGCCCACGGCGCGGACATCGTCGTGCAGGACCTCGCAGAGCTCATTCAGTAAGTCGCACAGCAAACCCCCACATACTTTCCCCTTTTCAGTGCGAGAGGCACCACCGTGATCCGTGAACGGGCCTACCCCGTCGATCCCTGGCACATCAGGGAGACCCGGCTGGACCTGGACCTGCTGGCTCAGTCCGAGTCGGTCTTCGCCCTGTCCAACGGCCATATCGGCATCCGCGGGAATTTGGACGAGGGCGAGCCGCACGGCCTGCCCGGCACCTATCTGAACTCGTTCTACGAGCTGCGGCCGCTGCCGTACGCCGAGGCGGGCTACGGGTTCCCCGAGTCGGGCCAGACGATGATCAACGTCACCAACGCGAAGCTCATGCGGCTCCTCGTTGACGACGAGCCGTTCGACGTGCGATACGGCGAGCTGCGCTCCCACGAGCGCACCCTCGATCTGCGTGCGGGCACGCTCGAGCGGATCGTGGAGTGGGTCTCCCCCTCCGGCCAGGCGATCCGGGTCCGCACCGTCCGGCTGGTGTCGTTCACCCAGCGCTCGGTCGTCGCGTTCCTCTACGAGGTCGAGCCGCTGGACGCCAGCGCCCGGCTGATCCTGCAATCCGAGCTGGTGGCCAACGAGCAGCTCCCGCCGACCAGCAAGGACCCCCGGGTCGCCGCGGTGCTGGACCACCCGCTGCAGGCCGAGGAGATGCTGGAGCAGCGCACCGGCGGCTTCCTCGTGCACCGGACCAAGGCCAGCGACCTGCGGATGGCCGCGGCGATGGAGCACCTCGTCGAGGCGCCGGGCAAGCACGCCGTCACCACCGAGGGGCACCCGGACTGGCTGCGCACCACGGTGGCCTGCAAGCTCGAGCCGGGGCAGAAGCTGCGGGTCGTCAAGCTGGCCGCGTACGGCTGGTCCAGCAACCGCTCGCTGCCGGCGGTGCGCGACCAGGTCGGCGCCGCCCTGGCCAGCGCCCGGCTGGACGGCTGGGAGGGCCTCGTCGAGGCGCAGCGCGACTACCTCGACGCCTTCTGGGACCACTCCGACGTCAAGGTCGAGGGCGACCCCGAGGTGCAGCAGGCGGTGCGGTTCGGCCTCTTCCACATGCTGCAGGCCGGTGCCCGCGCCGAGCAGCGGCCGATCGGCTCCAAGGGCCTCACGGGCCCGGGCTACGACGGGCACACGTTCTGGGACGCCGAGACGTTCGTGCTGCCGGCCCTGACCTACACCCAGCCGTCCGCGGCCGCCGACGTGCTGCGCTGGCGGCACTCCACGCTCGATCTGGCCCGGGAGCGCGCGCAGACCCTCGGCCTGCAGGGCGCCGCCTTCCCGTGGCGCACCATCCGCGGTCAGGAGTGCTCGGCGTACTGGCCGGCGGGCACGGCCGGCTTCCACATCGGCGCCGACATCGCCGACGCCGTGCGCCGCTACGTCTCGGCCACCGGCGACTACGACTTCGAGCGCGAGTTCGGCCTCGAGCTGCTGGTGGAGACCGCCCGGCTGTGGCGCTCGCTGGGCCACCACGACCGGCACGGCCGTTTCCACATCGACGGCGTCACCGGCCCCGACGAGTACACGGCCGTGGTCGACGACAACATCTACACCAACCTGATGGCGCAGCAGAACCTGTTCGCCGCGGCGGACGCGGCGAAGCGGCACCCCGACCTCGCCCGCAAGCTGGGCGTGGACGGCGAGGAGTCGGCGTCGTGGCGGGACGCGGCGGCCTCCGTGCACATCCCGTACGACCGTGAGCTCGGGGTGCATCAGCAGTCGGAGGGCTTCACCCGGCTGCAGGAGTGGGACTTCGAGAACACGCCGCCGGAGGCGTACCCGCTGCTGCTGAATTACCCCTACTTCGACCTGTACCGCAAGCAGGTGGTCAAGCAGGCCGACCTGGTCATGGCGATGTACGTGCGCGGCGACGCCTTCACGCCGGAGGAGAAGTCCCGCAACTTCGCCTACTACGACTCGCGTACCGTGCGGGACTCGTCGCTGTCGGCGTGCATCCAGGCGGTCATGGCCGCCGAGGTGGGCTACGTCGAGCTGGCACACGACTATCTGGGTGAGGCCGCCCTGATGGACCTGCACGACCTGCACCAGAACGCCCGCGACGGCGTGCACGTGGCGTCGCTGGCCGGCTCCTGGATCGCCCTGGTGGCGGGCCTGGGCGGCATGCGGGACTCGAACGGACAGCTGTCGTTCGCGCCGCGCCTGCCGAGCCGGATCAACGCGCTGGAGTTCTCGCTGCTCTGGCGCGGCCTGCGGCTGCGGGTGCAGGTGACGGCGGACGACGTCACCTATTCGCTGCGCAACGGCGGCGGATCGGCCCGGCTCGACCTCCTGCACCACGGCAAGGAGGTCACGATCACCCAGGTGAAGCCGGTCGTGCTGGCCATCCCGCCGGCGCCGCCGACGGGACCGTCACCGACCCAGCCGGCCGGTCGCGCCCCGGTCCGCCGGGCCACGGGTTCCTGAGCCCCACCGACAACTGAGGCCCCCGTCCAGGTGGACGGGGGCCTCAGTCGTAGGCCGTGGCCGGCGGTCAGAGCATCGACACGTGTACGTGGTCGGTGTGGTTGCTCGGGCCGTGGTAGGTCTTCCAACCTGTCGCCGGGAACCAGATCATCCTGTTCCAGATGACGTAAAGGATGCCCAGCTGGTCGGCGTTGCGGACCAGGAACGCCATCAGGTTGTTGCCGTACTCCCGGGTGTCCTGGTTGTGCCAGGGCGCGAAGCCGCTGTTCTGCAGCGACCAGTCGCAGGCTCGACCCTTGGGATGCTCGAATGGGCCGCCGTTGCGGTGGCAGCCGACGAACCGCTTGAAGTTCGCCTTCTTTACTTCCTTGTACATATGGAACGTGCGCGGGGTGATGCAGCCGCTGGTCGTCGGGTCGTTCACGCTGCACGACTCGGGGCCGAAATCGCCGTTGGAGTCGCGCGGCGCCGGTGCGGCCTTCGGCGAATTGGCCAGCACGAAACCGCCGGTCACCGTGTCACCGCCGACCTTCGCCAGGGCGTTCTCCGCCGACTCCTTCTGCTTCCTCATCGAGGCGAGGTTCTGCTGCTGGGCCTTGACCTCCTGGTCGAGGTGCAGCTTCTCCGTGTTGACCTCGTCGATGGCCTGGTAGAGCGCGTGCAGCTTGTTGTCGTTGAGGGCGTTGATCTCCTCGAGGGAGACCGCCATCTTGAGGAAGCTCTCCGGGCCCTTGGTGTTGAGCAGGAAGCCCATGGTGGAGATGCCACCGGTGCGGTACTGCTGAGCCGCCACCGCGCTGACCTCGGGAAGCAGGGCGTCTCGCCGGGACTCGGCGTTCTTGACCCTGAGGGCGAGGGCGAGCTGCGTCTTGGTCGACTTCGCGACCGCCGACTTCGCCGCGACGAAACGCCGGCCCGTGGAGTCGAGCACGTCGTTGAGAAGCTGATCCTCTTCGCCGTCGTCGGCGGTCGCCGACTTCGAGTCGTCGGGGTCGGCGCTTGCCGGTGCGGCGGGCGCGATCAGCATCGAGACCGCGACTAGCGGTGCCAGGGCGAGGACCAGCCACCGGCGGGGTCTTGCCGTCATTCAAAATCCTTCCGCGTGGCCGCCGACCGGGTTAGCTGACGGGTTCGGGACGGAAGCGATCCCTACCACTGTTAAGTGGATTCACCCCACTACTACGCGTGGTTCCCCGGCTCGCCTTGCGGCGATTAGGCGGTGGGCTGCCGGCACCTTGGGGGCGGTGCCTTCTTGGCAGCAACCGGCGGCCAGCTTACCCGACAACGGGCCGTCTGCCAGTCTTCGCAAGGCCGATATAAGCGTTACCTACCAACGACTTTCCGTTACCTTTCGATGGAATGCGCAGGTAGTCGAGCCGCGGCGAGTCATAGGTGTGAGTCGTTGCATTCTTTCCGCGCCGAAATCACGCCGAGTGGCCGCATTGTTGCCCAGAGTGCGACACCTGTCGATTCTTAGCATCGATGGGTAGTGTTCGTCACGGTCTCAGCGCAGACCGCCGCTTAATCGCCGCAAGGCGAGCCGGGGAACCAACCGAGTAATGGGGTGAATCGGGTCCACGCCGCAGGCGCGGACCGGTAGGGATCGCTTCCGTCCCGAACCCGTCAGCTAACCCGGTCGGCGGCCGACGGAAGGAAAGCACGTGAGGCTTAAACCTGCCCGCCGACGATTAGCGACCGTGCTCGCGGCGCTCGTCGCCACCTCGGGGCTGGCGCTCGTCGCCCCGTCCCCGGCCTCCGCCGCACCTCGGCCGCTCGCCGCGCCGGGTGACTCCGGCGACGACGGCGAGGGCGGCTCCAAGTCCCTGATCGAGCAGCTCGAAGCGGCGTCCAAGGGCTTCGTCGAGGCCAAGGAGGCGCTGGCCCGCTCCAAGGCGCGCCAGCAGCAGCTGATCGACAAGCTCAAGGAGATCGACACCGAGCTCGGCCCGCGGCAGGCGGCGCTGGACGACATCGTCCAGCAGTCCTACCGCGTCGGGCGGCTCGGGCCGATGACCGCCCTGCTCACCGCCGACTCCACCGGCAGCATGCTGGACCGCGCGGAGATGCTCGAGACGGTCGCCGCCAAGCAGAACCGCGCGGTGCGTGACCTCAAGGACTCGAGGGACCGGCAGCAGCGGGCGAAGGCCGCGATCGACGCCGAGATCCGCGACCAGCAGCGTCAGGTCGACATCATGGCCAAGCGCAAGGCGCAGGCGGAGCGGGCGCTCGATGCGGCCAACGCGGCCGGCGCGTCGAACGGCGCCGAGGAGTCCTCGGGCGGCACCGAGTCCAGCGGCGGTGGCTCCAGCGGCGGCGGGAGCGACCTGCGGGCCGCGGCCGCGCCGCGCAACTCCGACGGGTCGCTGCCGGACGAGTCCTGCTCCGTCAACGACCCGACGACGTCCGGCTGCATCACGCCGCGCACCCTGCACGCGATGAAGGAGGCGAAGAAGGACGGCTTCACCCACTTCGTCGCGTGCTTCCGCCATCAGAACAGCGGCGAGCACCCCAAGGGCCGGGCCTGCGACTTCGCCGCCGACAAGAAGGGCTTCGGCGGCGTCGCGACCGGCAGCAGCAAGACCTACGGCAATAATCTGGCGAACTACTTCATCGGCAATTCCAGCCGGCTGGGCGTGCTCTACGTGATCTGGTTCCGGCGGATCTGGTTGCCCAGCAGCGGCTGGAAGGCCTACACGAGGGGTAACGGCGACCCCTCAAGTGATCACACGAACCACGTGCATCTCTCGATGCGCTAGCCCCACGCGAAGGGGGTGCGGGGCCTACCGCTTGGTGTAGGCCTCGTACTCCTTCAGCACGTCCTCGGTCGGGCCGTCCGCCCGGATCAGCCCCGACTCGAGCCAGATGCTGCGCTCGCAGGTGTCCCGGATCGACTGCTCGCTGTGGCTGACCAGGAAGACCGTGCCGGCCTCGGCGCGCAGGTCGCGGACCCGCTGCTCGCTGCGCCGGCGGAACTTCGCGTCGCCGGTGGCCAGCGCCTCGTCGATCAGCAGCACGTCGTGCTTCTTGGCCGCCGCGATCGAGAACCGCAGCCGCGCCGACATGCCGGACGAGTAGGTGCGCATCGGCAGCGAGCTGAAGTCGCCGCGCTCGTTGATCCCGGAGAAGTCGACGATCTCCTGCACCTTGGACTTCACCTGCGCCGGAGACATGCCCATCGCCAGGCAGCCGAGCACGACGTTGCGCTCGCCCGGCAGGTCGTTCATCAGGGCCGCGTTGACGCCGAGCAGCGACGGCTGCCCGGCCGCGTAGATCGCGCCCCGCTCGACCGGGAGCAGCCCGGCGATCGCCCGCAGCAGGGTCGACTTGCCGGAGCCGTTGGTGCCGATCAGGCCGACGGCCTCGCCCTTGTAGGCCACGAAGCTGACGCCCTTGATCGCGTGCACCTCGCGCAGCGTGCTCGGCTTGTCGCCGGTGATGATCCGTTTGAAGCTCGCCAGCGGGCTGCCCGTGCCGGGCGCGGCCGACTGGTGCACTCGGTAGACCACGTGCGCGTCGTCGACGATGACCGTCGGCTCGCGCCGGTCGCTGCTGGAGTCAGCCACGGCCGTACCCCTTCTCTCCGCGCCAGAAGTAGAAATACCCGCCGAAGCCGACCACGGCGGCCCAGCCGATCGCCTGGAGCCACAACACCGGGGCCGGGGCCGCCAGCGGCACGTTCTCCATCAGCGCGTGCCGCATGAGGTCGATGAAGATCAGCATCGGGTTGGCCTCGATCACGGCCAGCTTCCAGCCGGTCAGGTGATCGGAGAAGCGGGTGACCGGGTAGAGCACGGCGGAGCCGTACATCCAGATCCGCATGACGAACGGCACAAGCTGCTTGAAGTCGGCGACCTTGGAGCCGAGCCGGGCCACCCCCATGGCGAGGCCGGCGTTGAAGATCGACTGAAGCAGGAAGATCGGGACGATCAGCAGCCATTCCCAGGTGATCGGCTCGCCGAAGCCCAGCACGATGATCATGAGCACGGTCATCGAGGCGATCATGTTGCGAATCTCGACCATGGTGATGGCGAGCGGCAGGCTGGCCCGCGGGAAGTGCAGGGCCCGGATCAGTCCCATGTTGGAGCTGATCGCCCCGATGCCGGCCTGCACCGTGGTCGCGGTGAAACCGAAGATGAAGACGCCGGTGCACAGGTACGGGACGAAGTTGTCGACGCCGTGCTTGGTGTTCAGCACCACGCCGAAGATCACGTAGTAGACCGTGGCGTTGATCAGCGGGGTCAGCACCTGCCAGAACACGCCGAGCTTGGTGCGACCCAGCGTCGAGGCGACCTTGGCGTTCGCGTAGGACGCGATGAAGTGCCGGTAGGCCCAGAGCTGCCGCGTGTAGTTCGGCAGGCTGGGCGGCTTACCGGCGGCGCTCAGGCCGTGCCTGCGGGCCAGCTCCGCGAGCGAGATGCCGGTGTCGGAATCGGCGACCGCCGTAGGGGGCATGGGGTAGCGCTCCGATCTGGTCGGTCCGCTGGGGGCCGGGGACCTGGTTGATTCGTCCGGGGACACAGGTACAAGTGTGCGGGATGAAACGGCGTCGTATCGACGCTGACCCGAAACTAGCCGAACGAGCGCCGGAACGCAACCGTTGCGTCCTGGCGTATAGTGAGACCGTGGCAACAGCGAAACGTGCACCTGCCGGAGCGGCGGTGCTCCGCGGGGACATCACCGCGGCCATCCGGAATGCGGTCATGAACGAGTTGGCCGAGGTCGGTTACGGACGACTCTCCATCGAGGCGGTGGCCCGCAGGGCCGGTGTCGGCAAGACGGCGATCTACCGCCGGTGGAGCAACAAGCTCGAAATGGTACTCGAGATCGTCTCCGCGGTAGCGGAGCGCAGCGTGCCAATGCCCGATACGGGAAGCTTTGCGGGGGATCTGCAACTGCTGATGTTCATCCTCAGCAAGGCGCTGGGGCACCGCATCGCGTCGCAGATCATCCCCGACCTGATGGCCGAGGCGGCGCGCAACCCGAAGATCGCCGAGACGCTGCAGGGTGCGCTGCGCACCCACCAGCAGGCCGTCGGCGGGCAGATAGTCGGCCAGGCCGTCGCCCGCGGGGAACTGCCCGCGGGCACCGACCCCGACCTCGCGGTCGACCTGATGATCGGGCCGCTGTACTGGCGGCTGGCGGTCGCCCGCACCCCGATCGACGACGACTACCTCGAGAAGCTCAGCGCGGCGATCATCGCCGCGCTGAAGGCGGGCACCGCGGCTCCCTGAGTCACGGAGCCGCGTTCATCAGGTCGAGCGCGCTGTGCTGGCAGGAGTGGTTCGTGCCGGCGTACGGGCCGGCCCAGTGGCTGCCGTAGGCGTCGAAGCCGGTCCGGTCCTTGGCGTACGCGGAATCCGCCTGACGCCGCAGGTAGGCGTCGTACGGGCGGCCGACCGCGGCGTTCAGCACGCCGAGCCCGCGGACGAACGCGCCCTTGAACGAGACCCCGTCGCCGGAGCACTGGTCGGGTTCGTTGGGCTCGCGCAGGATGCCGCCGCTGTTGAGATAGGTGCTCGTGGTGGCCGCGTCACCGACCCGGCGGGCGACGGTCAGCGCGTTCGTGTCCCCGGTCAGCCGGTTGAGCTGGACCAGCGCGTTGATCAGCACACCCTGGTTGTAGGTCCAGGTGACGTCGCCGTTGTTGCGGCAGGTGCCGAGGTTGACGCCGTCGTTGACCAGGTTCGAGCTGTTGATCATCCCGGTGCTCTGGAACCAGGACCAGCCGGCCTGTGCCCGCCCGCGGTAGACGCTGTCGCCGCCGATGCGCAGCGACAGTGCCGCGTTCAACTGGATGTAGAGGCTGTTGGAGATGGCGTTCTTCACGGTCCGGTCGGTGCGCCAGTAGATGCCACCGCCGCAGCGGGTGTCCCAGTAGCCGAACATGTGATCCGCGTCGGCCCGGGCGGTGTTCAGGTAGCGGCTGTCGCCGGTCCGGTCGTACGCGGCCACCCAGGCCAGCCCCCACCAGCCGGTGTCGTCGAGGTACTCGTTGCGGAACTGCCCCTGCCTGGAGTTGATCTGCTTGTCGTACGTCGCGGCGATCGCGTAGTCGTAGCTGTGCATGCCGCTGATCCGGCTGTTGTCGATCAGCGCGGTGAGCGCGTTGGCCCCGGTCCACCAGCCGTTGGTGTCGAACAGTCCGGTGCCCTGGTCGAAGCGCATCATCAGCGCGGTGGCCGCGGCCGTGCGCCGGTCCCAGGCGTTCCAGTTGCTCCGGGTCCAGCCGGCGCAGGTGAGCTCGGGGCGGTCGCCGGCCTTGCCGCAGGCGCGCAGCACGCCGACGCCGCGAGTGCCCCAGTCGTCGACGTTGAACATGGTGGTGCGCCGGCCGGTCGCGCCGGCGGGAACGGTCGTGTCGCCGAGCCTGCTGCCGCCCTGCCAGGTGCGGCCGCCGTCGAAGGAGCGGTCCAGCCACACCTCGTCGCCGGGCTGCCCGCCCTCGACGGTCGCCCAGATCATCGCGTCGGCGTCGTCGACGTGCGCCTTGAACGTGCGGCCGTACAGGATGGCGCTGGTCGCGACCCGGTCGCCGGGGGAGAGCGCGGGGTCGCGGCCGTCGCAGTACCGGTTGCAGACGGTGGCCGCCCGGGCGGGCGACACGGCGGACAGCTGGAGCAGGACGGTGGCGGCGGCCGCGGCGGCCGCGATCCACTTGGCTTTCATGGGGATACCTCCGTGCCGGGGATGCACATGGGTATCTGTTAATAAAGTACACATATTGTTAACAGTCAATGCCTACGCGGATTTTCGACGGCCGTTGACCCGCGTGCGATGCTGGCCCGCATGATCAACTGGCTGACCGGCGTCGCGTTCACCGCCTTCGGTGTGGGCACCACCTGGGCCGAGGTGCTCGGCTTCCTGACCGGCCTGGTCAACGTGTGGTTACTGGTGCGCCGGCACATCCTCAACTGGCCCGTCGGCATCCTCAACGTGCTCCTGCTGATGCTGGTCTTCTGGTCCGCGGGGCTGTACGCGGACGCCGGCCTGCAGTTCGTCTACGTAATCCTCGGCTGCTACGGCTGGTGGGCGTGGCTGCACGGCGGGGCCCACCGCACCCCGCTCGCGGTGCGCGGCACGACACGCGCCGAGTGGCTGGCGCTCGGCGCCGCCGGCGTGCTGCTCACCGCCGGGATGTGGCTCTTCCTCGACCACCTGACCGGCTCGACGGTGCCGCTCGCCGACGCGGTCACCACCGCGCTGTCGCTGCTGGCCACCTACGGACAGACCCGCAAGCTCGTCGAGAGCTGGTGGCTCTGGATCGCCGCCGACCTCATCTACATCCCGCTGTACGCGTACAAGGACCTCTGGCTGACCGCGATCCTCTACGTGGCGTTCCTGCTGCTGTGCGTCGCCGGCCTGCGGGCCTGGCACTCGGCCCGGCAGCCCCGGACCGCGGAGCTGGTCGCATGACGTGGGAGCACGGCCTGATCGTCGGGAAGTTCTATCCGCCGCACGCCGGGCACCACGCGCTGATCGACGCGGCGGCCGCGGCCTGCGAGCGGGTCACCGTGGTGGTCGCGCCCTCCTCCGGCGAGTCGGTGCCGCTCGACCTGCGCGTCGCCTGGCTGCGGGAGGCGCACCCGGCGAACGTCCGCTTCGTCGGCGTGCACGACGACCATCCGGTCGACTACGCGGACCCGGCGGCCTGGGAGCTGCACATGGCCGTCTTCCGGGCCGCGGCCGGCACCGACCGGGTCGACGCCGTCTTCTCCTCGGAGGCCTACGGGCCGGAACTGGCCCGCAGGTTCGCGGCCGAGGCGGTCACGGTCGACCCGGAGCGGATCAAGATCCCGGTCTCCGGTACGGCGGTGCGGGCCGATCCCGCCGGGCACTGGGATCAGCTCGGTCCCGGCGTGCGCGGCTGGCTGACCCGCCGGGTGATCGTGGTCGGCGCCGAGTCCACCGGGACGACGACGATGGCGCGGGCCCTGGCCCGGCACTACCGGACGCGGGGAGGCGCGTGGGCGCCGACCCGATGGGTGCCGGAGTTCGGGCGGGAGCTGACGGTTCGCAAGCTCGAAGCGCTGCGGCTCTCCCGGCCGGACGCCGAGGTCGGCGACGTGGTCTGGGACGCCGGCGACTTCGTGTCGGTGGCCGACGAGCAGGGCGACGCGGAGGACCGGGCCGCCCGCGCGGGCTCGCCGATCCTGTTCGGTGACACCGACGCCCTGGCCACGACGATCTGGGAGGAGCGCTACCTCGGCAGCGGCTCGGCCGCGGTCCGGGACCGGGTGCGCCCGCCCGCCCTCTACCTGCTCACCGATCATGAAGGCGTGCCGTTCGTCGACGACGGGCTGCGGGACGGCGAGGCCATCCGGGCCTGGATGACCGGCCGCTTCCGGGAGGTTCTGGCCGCCCAGGAGGCACCATGGCAGGTGCTTACCGGCCCCTACCCGGCCCGGCTGCGCGCCGCCGTCGCCGCCTGCGACGACCTGCTGGCCGCCGGGTGGAGTTTCGCGCCTCCGCTAAGCCCACCCTGATCGGGGCCGAAGGTTGGTGCATGCGGTTCATGAAGGCTCTGCTCCCGTTGCTGGCCATGCCGGTTGCGCTCGGCGGGTGCGGCCTGCTCGGGATGTCGGCGACCGGGACGCCGAGCGCGTCCGCGACCCCGGCGCCGGGCGACACCTGGCTGGTCGTGGCCTCCGGCAGCGCCACCCCGAGCCCTAAGCCGTCCTTCTCCGGATCGCGGTCGCCCGCGCTGCCGCCCGTGTCGTTCCTGCCGATCGACCCGCAGTGCGCCAAGGACTACACCATGGCCCGGGAGAACCAGGCGCTGATTCCGCTCAAGGTGGTGCCCGGACCCGGCAGACTGACCGTGACCTGGCTGCGGCAGTACGCCTCCGACTACCGGATCACCGCGGTCAAACAACCGCTGATCGCCGGCTATCAGCCGAATTACACCTGGCAGAGCGTCCCGCCCGGCACCGGCTGCACGGTCACCGCCACGATCAGCGGCCTCAAGAAGGGCGCGCCGTACATCGTGTGGCTGGACGCGCCCAACACCGGCTACGAGCGGGACGCCACCCGGCACCCGTACAGCGGTCGTTCCGGCGTGGTCTATCCGGGTTGACCGGTGCGTGCGTACCGACAGCGAGGGCCTTCGCCGTTCACCCCGACCGGGTAACGGCGGAGGCCCTCGGCTTTTCTCAATTTCGTTGGATGACTTTGCTCAAGCTGGGGTCAGGTTTGGCGATAAACCCCTTGTCCGAGCGAATCAGACACCAGGACCGGGGCCCCGCCCCAGGCATCAAGGCCCCGAACTCACGGAGGAGAACTACATGAAGGTTCGCGCTCACAAGGCCGTTATCGCCGCCGCCGCTGTCGCCGCTGGTGCCGGCATCTTCGGCATCACCGCCGCCGCTTCCGCGGCGACGTCGCTGTTGCCGACGGTCACCAAGCTCAGCGTTGCCAAGGGCAGCACCGCCGGCGGCACGGTGGTGTCGATCACCGGCACGAACTTCGACACCGTCACCGCGGTGAAGGTCGGCGGCACCGGCGGCACCGCCGTCACCTCGTTCCTCATCTCCTCGCCGACCGAGATCGTCGCCAAGGTGGCGGCCGGTACCGGCTCCAAGCTCCAGTTCACGGTCACCAACCCGACCGGTTCCAGCGTGGACACCGTCGCCGACGACTTCACCTTCCTGGCGCCGATGGACTCGGTGGCTGCTGCGGCGCTGCTGAACCCGTTCGGCAAGAGCACCATCACGGTTACCACCACCGGCGCGGGTACGTCCGCCGACCTCTTCAAGGCCAACAAGGTCACGGCGACGGTCAACGGCACGTCCTCCCCGGTGACCTGGGTCAGCGACACCAGCGTCAAGGTGGCGGCTCCGGCCGGCGACCCGTCCGCGACTGCCGCGTCCGTGGTGCTCTACCACGACGGTGTGGCCGGCGCCGCCGACACGACCCACGCCAAGTACGCGGCGGTCATCACCAAGCTGAGCAAGACCAGCGGCTCGACCGCCGGCGGCGGCACGATCGCCATCAGCGGCAAGGGCCTCTCGACCGCCACCGCCTTCAACTTCGGCGCGACCGCCGCGACGGCTTGCGCCCCGGTTGCCCTCAAGACCGACACCGACTGGACCTGCACCATCCCGGCGGTCGCCGCCGGCGGCGTCTCGGTCAAGGCCGTCCTCCCGACGATCTCGTACGGCGTCCTGCCGACGGCGACCTACATCCTCAGCGACGTCAGCTGAATCAGCACCACCGCCTGACCAGTCGGCCCGGCCCCCACCAGGGGCCGGGCCCTCGGCGTTACCAGGCAACGAGGCTTCGCGACACGCACCCGAGGCATCAGGTTTTCGTGTTTGTCGGGCGGCTTTTCTCAAGTCAGGGTCAAGTTTGGCGATTAACCCTTTGTCCGAGCGAATCAGACACAGGACCGGGGCCCAGCCCCAAGCAAGCCCCGAACTCACGGAGGAGATTTACATGAAGGTTCGCGCTCACAAGGCCGTTATCGCCGCCGCCGCTGTCGCCGCGGGTGCCAGCATCTTCGGTATGTCCGGTGCGGCTTCCGCCGCGGGGGCGTCGCTGCTGCCGACGGTCACCAAGCTCAACGTTGCCAAGGGCAGCACCGCCGGCGGCACGGTCGTGACGATCACCGGCACGAACTTCGACACCGCCACCGGGGTGAAGGTCGGCGGCACCGCCGCCACCCCGTTCCTGATCGCCACGCCGACCATGATCGTCGCCAAGGTGGCGGCCGGTACCGGCTCCAAGGTCCAGGTCGAGGTCACCAACCCGACCGGTGCCAGCGTGAACACCGTCGCCGACGACTTCACCTTCCTGGCGCCGATGGACTCGGTGGCTGCTACGGCGCTGCTGAACCCGTTCGGCAAGAGCACCATCACGGTTACCACCACCGGCGCGGGTACGTCCGCCGACCTCTTCAAGGCCAACAAGGTCACGGCGACGGTCAACGGCACGTCCTCCCCGGTGACCTGGGTCAGCGACACCAGCGTCAAGGTGGCGGCTCCGGCCGGCGACCCGTCCGCGACTGCCGCGTCCGTGGTGCTCTACCACGACGGTGTGGCCGGCGCCGCCGACACGACCCACGCCAAGTACGCGGCGGTCATCACCAAGCTGAGCAAGACCAGCGGCTCGACCGCCGGCGGCGGCACGATCGCCATCAGCGGCAAGGGCCTCTCGACCGCCACCGCCTTCAACTTCGGCGCGACCGCCGCGACGGCTTGCGCCCCGGTTGCCCTCAAGACCGACACCGACTGGACCTGCACCATCCCGGCGGTCGCCGCCGGCGGCGTCGCGGTGAAGGCCGTCCTCCCGACGATCTCGTACGGCGTCCTGCCGACGTCCGCCTACACCTTCAGCGACGTCAGCTGAATTAGCAACACCGCCTGATCCGAAGCCCGGCTCCCCACCAGGGGGGCCGGGCTTCGGCGTTGAAGGGTCAGGCCGCGGTGGTGTTGCGGCCGCTCCACTTGGCCGCGTACAGGCGGCCGTCGGCCGTCCGGAACAGGGCGTCGCCGGTGAGGCCCGGTGACCAGGTGGCCACGCCGACGCTCACCGTCAGCCGCGCCTCGGGCAGGACCTGCGCCGCCGCCACCGCGGTCCGGATGCGCTCGGCCACCTCTCGCCCCGCGCTGAGGTTGCCCCGCAGGAAGACCACGAATTCGTCGCCCGCGTAGCGGACCGCCTCGTCGCCCGCGCGGCAGTGCGCCCGCAGAATCGTCGCCACCTCGCGGAGGGCGTGGTCGCCGGCGCTGTGCGAGTACGCGTCGTTGACCGCCTTGAAGTGGTCCAGGTCGATGAGGAGCAGGGTCAGCGACCCGCGGTCAACCCGCCGGTCCACCTCGGCGATCAGCAGGTCGAACTTGCGCCGGTTGCCCAGGCCGGTCAGCGGATCCAGCATGACCTCGCGCTCGGCCCGGGCGTGCGCCGCCTCGATCTCCTCGCGCTGGCCGGCCTGGCGCAGCATCGCCAGCCGCTGCAGCCGCAGCCGCCACAGCTCGCGCACCTGCCCCTCGACCGTCTCGAACAGATCCCGGCTGGGCTGTCCGTCGTCGAGTTGGAGCGCCGTCAGCGCGAGTTCGAAGCGGATGATCGGCCGCTCGTCCGGGCGGCAGCCGTACTCGCTCAGATCGCGGGCGGCGATGAACTCGCGGCGCGACTCGTGCAACTGCCCCTGCGCGCGCAGGCTGATGCCCAGCGCCAGGTGCGCCATCCGGGCGTACTGGTAGGTCTCGCCGGTGCGCAGCGGCATGACCGCCTCTCGGGCGAGCTTCTCCGCCATCGCGGTGTCACCCAGCTTGGCCAGCGCCAGCGCGTGCGCCGCCATGACGTTGACGTCCGGCCGATGGTCCAGCCGGCGCCCGGTGATCTCCGCGCTGCGGCGCAACCGGCTGCGGGCCTCCTCGGTCCGGCCGACGTGCGCCAGGCGAAGTCCCCAGTAGAGCAGCGTCACCGCGTGGACCAGGTCGAACGAGGACGTCGGGCGGTTCGGCGCGTCGTCGGCGCACAACTGGTCGTAGGCCGCGGCGGCGGTCTCGTACATCTCCGCGACGGTTGCCGCCTCGGCGTAGGAGCACATGGCTGAGCGGTGCCGGTCGCCGCGGGCGGGGCCCGAGCTCAGCAGGACACCGGCCCGGGCGAGATTGCGCATGCAGTCGATGTAGTGCCCGCGCAGCAGGTGCAACTGGGCCAGGTCGCAGAGGGTCTTGGCCTCGTTCAGCAGGGTTCCCGCGGCGCGCAGCAGGTCCTCGCCGAGGATCGTGGCCTCGCCGATCCGGCCCATCGCGAGCAGCGCGTACATCTTCGTCTGGGTGAGAAACCGCGCGGTCCTGGAGTCGCCGACGATCCCGGCGATGACCAGGTACGCGTCGGCAGCCGCGATCGCCTGCTGAGCCTGGCCGGTGTCCACCATCCGGTGCGCCCGCAGGGCCAGCAGGTGCAGCGGGCCGTACGCGGTGACCGGCACCGGTAGCCGGCCGTCCGCCGAGATCCAGTCCGCCATGACCCAAGTATCAGCCGTTCACTACGCAAGTAAATGTGCGAGACCGATTGGCCTGGCTTTTTTGATATCAGAGAATCCCCACATTGGATCCTCGACCCGGCATTCTGTCCAGTTCGCAACACGCAGGGCGATGCTCTGCATGCGTATGGTGACTTATGGCGTTCGTCGGGTCGGGTCGGCGCAGGGCCGCCACGCTGGCCCTCGCGTTGGAGGTCCTGCTCGCCGGCGTCGCCGTCGGTGCCGGGATCGTGCGCCACCAGCCGCTGGGCCCCGACTACGTCGACATCGCGGACGTCGCGGCCCAGCCCTTCGACGTGGGCGCCGGTTCATACACCTGGGACTGCGGGCGCAACGAGATCGGGCATCGCAACTCCGCCAACGTCGTCGTGACGCCCGGCCGGCCCGGGGCGGGTCATCACCTGCACGACTACATCGGAAACCTGTCCGTCGACATCCCGTCGACAGTGAGGTCGCTGGCCGGAGGGGGCACCACCTGCGGTAACGGCGACGAGTCCAGCTATTACTGGCCGGTGCTGCGCGTCGTCGGCGCCGATGACGGCCCGCACGGCGGCGCGGTGCAGGTGCCCGTCTCGATCTCTCTCACCTACTACGGCAATGCGCGCAGCCCGGTGGTCGAGATGCCGTGGCTGCTGCGGGGCACCGTCGGCGACGCGTACGCGCTCACCAACGGCGGTGCCCGGGCGGCGGCGGTCTGGAGCTGTTCCGGCAGCCCGGACCGGCGGACGACGCGGTACGTGATCTGCCCGGGCGCAGAACGGGTGCTGCGGATCTTCGACCTGCCGAGCTGCTGGGACGGCCGCCGGGCCGACAGCAGCGACCACCGCCAGCACCTGGTCTTCCCGGCGCCGGGCGGCGGCTGTCCGATCTCGACCTTCGCGGTGCCCCGGCTGCGGATCGTGGTCGCGTACGCCATCGCGAGGGGCACCCGGTACCGGATCGACTCGTTCGAGGGGCAGCGGCACAGTCCGCTCACCGATCACGCGTTTTTCGTCAATCTGATGCCGAGTGCCCTGATGCGCGAGATTGTGCACTGTCTGAACGCCGGGCTGGTCTGCACTGACCGATCGCAGCGAGGTTCATGAGGGCGTACGGGGCCGGGGCGACCTCCGCGGACAGCGCCGCCAGACCCGAGAGCCGGTGATCAGGGGTGGCCGGTCCGACTCGCCTCGTCGAGGACATTCCGCAGGACGGTAGCCAGGTCGCGGAGGAACTGGGCCGCCGCGGCGTCCGATGGGTCGTCGAGCACCCAGTTGCCCTCCCACCCGACCAGCCGGGCCAATGACCCCGGCGAAGAAGGCGGGTCTGCCAGTAGTGCTTCGAGGGCAGCCAAGTCCCGTCGGATCGCCCGGGTGCTGACCTGCGCCAGTTGCAGCTGGTCCGCGCGGATCTCGTCGAAGTTCTCCGCGTCGGCGACGTTGGCGCCGAGGAAGTCGCGAACGGTCTCCAACGCAGGCCGCGCATCCAGTTCGTCCATGCGTGCTCGCAGAGCCTCAGGAAGATCGGACATTCCCACCACACCCCTACAGTAGTCCCGCTGGGAAGGCCGTCACGACGAACGGCACCGGCGGATCCGACCCCGGCACAAGCTGGATGCGGATCTTCACCAGACTGGTTGCGGCGTACTGCGAGACGCGCGGCCCGGCACCGAACATGCCGCTGTTGACGTAGCCCTCACCGACCCGATGCCCGGCGTCGAAACCACCGCGGTGCCGTCCGTCGAATGCCAGGTCATGGCGGATGGTTTCCCAGTTCTGCCGAACGTACTCGTTGATCGTGCGGCTCATGGTCGACGGGTCGCTCCACCGGTACGACCGGTTCTCCGGACGGTCCCACGGAGGATCCCCGTAGATTCGTCCTTCGACCGTTCGAACGCTCGGAGTCCGCGGCATCACGACACCCGGACCGTGCCGCTCCTCGGTATGCGCACCATGGCCGCGGTGCGCAGCGTCGTTGGCGGCAATGTTGAACCTGGGAGGCTCGTCACCGAGCCGGTCGTACCGATCCATGATCACGCGCAGTTCGGCGTCATCGGGATGCGGCGGACCTGCCTGCGTGGCCGACCTGCTGTCGCCGGCCGGGCCGGCGGCCGCGCTCCGACGTCCCGCCCGCGCGACTCGGGCGATGGTTTCCTGAGCCTCGGACACGCTTCCCGCCTCGACTGGCCGAGGTGCCGGGACTCCGCCATCGTCATGCCCGTGACGACCGGGTGGCGTTGCGCCGTCGCCGGCACCTGGGCCGAGTGGGGGTCTGGGTCGCGCGGTCACGATGTCACCTGCCCGGCAGCGTCGTAACACGCAGGTCAGCCGCCGGAAGCGCGGGTGACCTGCGTGTTTACGGAGTGGGTCAGAAAGGCATGGCGAAGGGCTCGGTCAGTAACCGTCGCCGGTCGGGGCGTCGTTGCCGCCGGTGCCGCCGGCGGACTCGGGCAGGGCGCCGGTCTTGCCGCCCTTCGGGTTGATCGCGAACCAGGTGCCCCCGACGCCCTGGCCCAGGATGTCGCCGGCCTTCTGGTCCTTCGCGAAGTAGTAGACGGGCCAGCCGTTGATCGTGACCTGGCAGTGGCCGTCGGCGCGCTCGACGTACCCGATGATCTTGGGGTTGATGCCCTTGGGGTAGATCTTGCCGGGCGACTTGATCAGGAGCGGTGGCCAGGCCTTGGCGCAGTCGCCGTTGCAGGTCGCCTTCGGCGGCTTGGCGGAGTCCTCGTCGAAGCGGTAGAGCGTGCGGCCCGCGCCGTCGGTGACGTAGGTGCCGATCACGTTGTTCTCGGCCGTCTCCAGTTCGACGGTCTTGCTGCCCTTGCGGATGCTCCTGGGCGGCGTGATCTTCTTGGCCGATTCGCCGCTGAAGATCTTCACCCACTTCTGGGTCTTCGCGACCGTCGGCTCGGGGATCGGCCGCGCCGGAGCGTCGGGCGTCTCCACGCCCGCGAGCTTCTCGGTGTCGATCGCCGGCGCCGGCGGTGCGGTCGGGTCGGCCGTGGGCTCGGCGGACGGGTCATCCTCGGCGGCCACGTATCCGACCGCGGTCGCCACGGTGGTGCCCGAACAGGCGCTGAGGCCGAGAGCGCTGGTCAGCGCCACTGCGGCGAAGGCGATTCGGCTGCGCTTCATGATTCCCCCTGAAGATGAGCAGGTACGCCACCCACACGTGGACCATCGCGATCCGGTTCACCCGTAAATTTGTCTGAACCGTTCGCGACCCAGCCACGTGTTGGTGGAGTCAGACCGACGAAACGGGGGTCGAGGGTGGCCGGGCACGCGCTCCGTCCGGCCAGCCTCGGCATGAAATCCGCCGTCACCTGGGGGAAGAGATGCCGGGGTTAAGACTCCAACGTCGCCGGGAGGTGGCCGATGAAGCACTGGTCAGGTCCTTGTTCTCCGAACACGGGGCGGCGATGCTCGCATACGCGACGCAGCTGACCCGGGATCGGGCAGCCGCCGAGGACGTGGTCCAGGAGGCGCTCGTGCGTGCCTGGCGACATCCCGACAGCCTGGTGAACGGCAAGGGTTCGGTGCGCGGCTGGCTGCTCACGGTGGTCCGCAACATCGTCACCGACCAGGTCCGGGCCCGCAGGGCCAGGGCGACCGAGGTCCGGGAGAGCCCGATCGAGGCCGCGGTGGAGGGCGACCACGCCGAGCAGGTGGTCAACTCCATGGTGGTGGTGGACGCGCTCAGCCGGCTCTCCGCCGAGCACCGTGAGGTCCTCGAGCAGGTCTACCTGCTCGGCAGCACGGTCGCGGAAGCGGCCAAGACGCTGGGCATCCCGCCCGGGACGGTCAAGTCGCGCTCCTTCTACGCCCTACGGGCATTACGCGAGCTCCGGTCGCTGAGCGCAGCCGGAACGGAACGGTCTGCCTCATGAAGACTAATCACGAGGACCTCGCCGGTTACCTGACGAAGTCACTGGACGCGGACCAGCTGCGGCAGTTCGAGGAGCATCTGGCCGAGTGTGCCGAGTGCCGAGCCGAGGCGGAATCCCTGCAGGAGTGGACGATGGCACTCGAGGCCGTGCCCGAGGCGATGCTGCTTGACGGGCCGCCCGAGGGCGGTGACCTGCTGTTGCAGCGCACGCTGCGGCAGATCCGCAACGAGTCCGCCGGGAGGCGGCATCGGCAGACCGCGCTGGTAGGCGCGGCCGCGGCCTTCGTGGTCGCCGCCGCCATCGCCTCGGGTGTCGTGGTCGGCCGCACCACGAGCGATCCGGGGCCACCGCGCGCGCTGCCGACGGTGACGGTGGAGCCGACGACGATCCCGGGCACGAAGACCGCGACCGCCCTCGACCCGAACACCGGGGCACGGATCACCGTCGCGGTGGCGCCGGCGCCCGGCTGGGTGCGGATCAAGGCGGCCGTGGTCGGCATCCCGGCCGGCGAGCGGTGCCGGCTCGAGGTTGTCGCCGCGGACGGCAAGTCGGTCCTGGCGGGCAGCTGGGTGGTCTCCACCAAGGGCGCGGCCGAGGGCACCACGCTGGACGGCAGCGCGCTCGTGCCGCCGGATCAGGTGGCGTCGGTGCGGGTGGTCAACGAGGCGGGAAAGCAGTACACCAGCGTCGACATCTGAGATCGCAGCCCGGTGCCGGTCCGCAAGGGACCGGCACCGGCGCGTCAGCTGACGACGTAGCGGGCCAGGCCGTCGACGATCATGTCCAGGCCGAATGCGAAGCGCTCGTCGCCCGAGCCCGTCGTCAGGGTTTCCGCGTGGGCCCGGATGTTCGGGAAGCGGTCCGCCGGCAGGCTGCTGTAGTAGTCCCTGAGCTGGGTGATGAAGGTGTCGAAATAGTGGCGGCTGTCCTGGCCCTCCTGCAGGTTCTGCAGGTGCAGCGAGGCCTCGTAGGCGTCCGCGACGATGTAGAGGAAGAGCCGGTCAAGGGACCAGGCGGCCACCTGCGGCGGCACGCCGCCGGCCAGCATCACCGCCAGCATCCCCTCGGAAAGCCGTAGCGCGTTCGGGCCGCTCGGCACGGTGGCGAGCGCGGCGCGGGCGATGTTGTTGTAGCGCGTCATCGCCGCGTGGCCGCCGCGGGCCATCTCCTTGATCTGCTCCTGCCAGCGGTCCGGCTCGGGCTCGGGCACGTCGACGTCGCCGCAGATCCGGTCGAACATCAGCTGGAGCAGCTCGTCCTTGTTCGCCACGTGGGCGTAGAGGCTGGACGCGCCGGTGTCGAAGACGGCCGCGATCCGGCGCATGCTCACCGCCTCGATGCCCTCCACCATGACGATCCGCAGGCCGGCGTCGACGATCTGGTCCTGGGTCAGCGGGGCCTTGACGGCACGGGGGCGCTTCGGGGCGGCGCGGCGCCAGGGGGGAAGGGGAAGCTCGCTCATCGACGTACAGCGTACTTGACTCGAACGGTGTTCGTCATGTAGAACAGTGTTCCAACACAACGAACGTCGTTCATGGGGGAGACCTGATGCAAGCCGTGCTGGAGAAGGCGTCCGAAACGCCGTACCGATGGCGTTGGGTCGCGCTCTTCGTGATCCTCGCGGTCGAGGTCATGGACCTGCTCGACTCGCTGGTCACCACGATCGCCGGGCCGGTCATCCGCGCGGAGCTGGGTGGCTCGCTGAGCCTGATCCAGTGGCTCGGCGCGGTCTACACGCTGTCGATGGCGATCGGCCTGCTCACCGGCGGACGGCTCGGCGACATCTACGGCCGGCGCCGGATGTTCATCATCGGCGCCGCCGGCTTCACCCTGGCCTCGCTGCTCTGCGCCATGGCCTGGTCGCCGGGCGTGCTGATCGGCGCTCGCGCGGTGCAGGGCCTGTTCGGCGCGCTGATGCTGCCGCAGGGCCTCGGCATGATCAAGCAGATGTTCTCGCCGTCCGAGCAGGCGAAGGCGTTCGGCGCGTTCGGCCCGGTCATGGGCCTCGGCGCGGTCGGCGGCCCGATCCTGGCCGGCTGGCTTGTCGACGCGGACTACTTCGGCACCGGCTGGCGCATGATCTTCCTCATCAACCTGCCGCTCGGCATCTTCGCCGTGGTGGGCGCCGTCAAGTTCCTGCCCGAATTCCGCAGCGAGCGCACGCCCCGGCTGGACCTGGCCGGCGTGGTGCTGGCCGGCGTCGGCGCGTTCCTGGTGCTCTTCCCGCTGGTGCAGGGCCGCGAGCTGGACTGGCCGGTCTGGATCTTCGTCATGCTGGCGCTGGGCGTGATGCTCTTCGGCCTCTTCGGGGTGTACGAGTCGCGCCGCGAGCGCCGCGGCCTCGACCCGCTGGTGACTCCCAGCCTGTTCCGCAAGCGTGCCTTCACCGGCGGCCTGCTGCTCGGCCTGTTCTTCTTCGCCGCGCTGATCGGCACCGGCCTGGTCTTCACGCTCTACCTGCAGGTCGGCCTCGGCTACTCGCCGCTCAAGGCGGGCCTGACCACGCTGCCGCAGGCCCTCGGCACGATGGCCGGCTTCATCGCGGCCGGCGCCGGGCTCAGCGAGCGGCTCGGCCGCAAGCTGCTGCTGCTCGGCACGGTCGTCATGGGCCTCGGCACGGCCGGCGTCGCCGTGACCGTGCAGGTGGCGGGCGCGGACATCACGCCGTGGCACCTGACCCCCGCGCTCATCGCGCTGGGCGTCGGCATGGGCATGGCGATGGCGCCGTTCTTCAACATCGTGCTGGCCGGCGTCGACGACGAGGAGACCGGCTCGGCGTCCGGGGCGCTCACCTCGGTGCAGCAGCTCGGCGGGGCGTTCGGCATCGCCGTGCTGGGCACGTTCTTCTTCGGGATGCTGCCCGGTGCGGTCGGCGATCACGTGGACGCGGCGGGCCTGCGCCCGGCGCTGACCGCTGCGGCCGTGCCGGCGCAGGCTCAGCCGGCGGTGGTCGCCGGGATCCGCACCTGCCTCGAGGACCGCGCGGCGCAGGACGACCCGTCCGCCCAGCCGGCGTCGTGCCGGACGGCCGAGGGCGCCGGCACGACGCCCGAGATCGGCGAGTACGCGGTCGAGGCGGTGCACGCCGGCTTCCGGGACGCCACGGTGGGCAGCCTGAACGTCGCGCTGCTGATGCTGGTGGCCGCGTTCGGGCTCGCGTTCCTGTTGCCGCGGCAGGCGCGCCCGGACGCCGAGGGCCACTGACGGACGGCGCCGGCGGCGAACAGCCGCCGGCGCGATGCCGGTCGAAACGTGTGCGTCAGACGGTCGGCAGGCCCGCGGCCTGCCAGGCCTTGAAGCCGCCCGCGAGATCCGTCGCCCGCAGCAGGCCGAGATCCTGCAGCGCCGCCGCGGCCAGGCTGCTCGTGTAGCCCTCCTGGCAGGTCACGATCACCTCGAGGTCGTAGCGGGTGAACGCCAGCCGCGCGTCGCTGCGCGGATCCAGGCGCCACTCGAGCACGTTGCGCTCGATGACGATCGCGCCGGGGATCTCGCCGTGCTCGGCGCGCTGGGCCGCCGGGCGGATGTCGACCAGCACCGCGCCGCGGGCGACGGCCCGGTATGTCTCGTGCGGGCCCAGCCGCACGATCCGGGCGCGGGCGCCGGCCAGCAGCTCCTCGATGCCCTGCGAGCCACGCGGCGGGGTGGCGAAGACCGGCGCGGCGCGCAGCGGTGCGGCGTTCACCACTGTGCCCCCGCCCGCTCGACGGCGACGACGTCCAGGCCGGCGGCGCCGATCCGGTAGCGGGTCATGGTGCTCAGCGCCGGCCCGTACGCGTGGATGCTGATCGCCGGCCGGTTCGAGCGGTTGGTGATCCGGTGGATGTGCCGGGTGCCGAAGCGGCGCCCGGCACCCTCGCCCAGCTCCCGGGCGGTGATCCGCGGCGCTCCGCCGGTGCCGGTTTCGACCGTGTCCTCGGTCAGCGCGCCGGAGTAGACGTGGAACGCCCCGGCCGAGCCGCCGTGGTCGTGCAGGTCGGTGCCCTGCCCGGGCAGCCAGGTCAGCAGCCACACCTCATGGTCGGGTTCCTGCGCCAGCCGGTGGTACCAGCGCTCGAACGCGTTGAAGCGGGGCGCGACGGGCCAGGCGTCCGGATCGGCGGCGTATCGGGTGACGGTGGCGAGATGGTCGAGGCGGATGTCGACGGCGGTCACTACGGCTCCTCGCTTTTTATATATTGCCTATCAGTTCTATAGGTTTACCTCCACGGTACGGCCGAGGCCGGACGACGCGCGGGGGGAACCTGGAAACCGGCGCTCAGGCCGGTGGAAGTGCTCGAAGGTGGCGCGGAAGGCGCAGATCAGCGCTGACAGCGCGCGCTGGCGCAGCGCGCCAGGTCAATCACCCGGCGGGCCGTGAGTGGGATGCCCTGCCGCTGCATGAGCCCATCGTCGCGGGGCGCGGGTACCAAATCAAACGTGTACCAACATGCGGGAACGAAGATCCTCTCACCACCAACCGCGGCGTTTGGCCCAGGTGAGCAGCAAGGCGGACATGATCGCCATAACTATTAATACGGCTATCAATTGCGGCAGGTGGGTTCGGCCGTTGACGATGATGTTCATGCCGTAAATGGAGGAGAGCGCGGTGATCGGTAACGTCACCACCGCGATCACCGCCAGGCGTTCCGCGGCAATGGTCATTTTCGTCTCCGCGCGGGCGCGATAGAACTCGATCACGCCCTGCAGGTATTCGCGCTCGCCGTCGGCCAGGGCGCCGATCCGCGTCAATTGATCAACGATGTCGGTCACCAGTGGAAGATCATTAGTCGACACCCGTTTCCCGAGCGCCGCTATCCGGCCGTAGACCTCGGCGCCGAGCGCGCCCATCGTGCGGACGGCGAGCAGTCCGTGCCGCGCCTGGAACAGTTCCTCCAGGAATTCCTCCGGGTTGCCCATGTGGCCGCCGGTGACCCGCTGCTCCAGTTGCCAGACCTCGCGGGTCAACTCCTCGATGAACTCCTCGAGGGTGCGCGCCAGCGCCGTGGAGATCGCGTACGACAGCTCGTACGGCGTGCCCGGCCGCAGCCGCCCGGCCTCGAGCCGGCGCCGCACCGCCTCGGTCTGCCGCAGCGCGACGGCGGGGTCGACGGCCGGGTTGAGCGGGCCGTGAACGGTCACGACGTATTTATCGCCGATGATCTGATCGAGCTCGATGTAGTGGACATGGCCGGATGGTCCGCGTTCCGGCCCGTGCAGGATCAGCAGTTGCTGGTGCGGGTAGACGCGGACCCGCGGCACCCGGTTGCGTTGCAGGCAGTCGCGCACGGCGAGCGGGTGGCAGTCGAGAACGTCGGTGAGCAACGTGACGGCCTCCTCGCTGCACTCCGGAATGTCCACCCAGATCAGCGTGGAGTCGAGAGCCATTAAAGCCTCGACTGCGGACACAGGGTGCGTTTCGACGCCCTTGTCCGTCAGCAGCAGAACCCGGATTCCGCCCATGTGAGTCACGCTAGACCCGAAAGAGCCTCACAGTGGTTAGCCTCTTTCAGAACACTCAGCAAAAATATGTCCCACAGCAACCGCGTGAACACGTACCGTCGACCACTTTGGTCAATGGGTCACCAGATCGGACCGCCGACTCAGCCGTTCAGGCGGAATGCCACGCGACGCACGCGGACGGTATTCAGAACGTTATATGGTCCCTCTGCCGCTGAGAGCCGGTGTTGGGGCCAGCCCCGCCCGCCGCCTCCAAGCCCCCCGATGAACGAGGACGGACACGTGTCGAACCCAAGCCGCGGCTTGCTCGCCGCCGGCCTAACCGCCGCCGTAGTCGGCTCCATGGGGGTCGCCTGGACCCTTAGCGCGAACGCCGACGAGACATCCGAGGTGGAGATCCCGGCCGTGACGGCGGCCGCCGCGGACCCGGGTTTCACACCGCCGCCGCTGCTGCCCTGGGGCGAGCGCCCCCACAAGACCAGGCGTGGCAAGGCCGGCGCGAGCAGCGCCGCCCTCGCGGCCGCCGGTGCGGATGCCGCGCCCGCGGACACGAGCGGCTCGCTGGTGCCGAGGCCCGAGTTCGCGCCGAAGGGCCGCACCTCCCAGGACAGCGTGCTCAGGTCGATGAAGACGACGCTCGTGCCGCCGAACCCCCCGGCCCTTGCCCCGGCCCCGACCCCGACCTCGAGCTCCGGACCCCTCACGGCCCGCTTCGAGTACGCCGGTGGTCGCCAGTCCGCGGAGACCGACGGCAACTATGCGAACCTGCCGATCTACAAGCCGGAGCTGGCCCGCGGCGACTACCACACGCTCGTCGAGCTGGCGGTGCAGTCCGCCGACGGCCGGCAGATCATCGAGGTGGGCTGGAACGTCGACCGCTTTATCAACAAGGGGAGCGCCGACCCGCACCTCTTCGTCTACTACTGGGTGGACAAGAAGGCCCAGTGCTACAACTGCGACTTCACCTCGCTGTACCCGACGAGCGTCAAGCCGGGCGACACCCTGCCCGTCGAACCCCCCGACGAGGAAGGCCACCCCGTCGGAGCCGCGAGGCGCTTCGCCATCCAGCACTTCGGCGGGGCCTGGTGGATCGCGTACGAGACTGAATGGATCGGCTACTTCCCCGACAGTCTGTGGGACGGCAAGTTCACCAAGGTCGGCCTTACCCAGTGGTTCGGCGAGATCGCGACCAGCGCCCCCCTCGGCGAGACGACCTGCACCGACATGGGCAACGGCCTGAAGCCCCTTCCTCCTCCGCCGCCGCCCAAGGAGGGCGATCCCCCGCCCCCACCGCTACCGAAGGACTACGCCGCCCGCGTCGGCAGCATCAACCACACCAACGGGCCGCCTCTCGTGATCGAATACCCGGACACCTCCAACACCAACCCCAAGTACTACCCTTCACAGCCCGTGAGCGACCGGACGTTCCGCTACGGCGGCCCGGGAACAGGACCCTGCTGATCGCATACCGCACGAAGACGCCCGATCCCCGTCGTGGGACCGGGCGTCTTGCGCGTGCGCTTGTCGAACCGGCGGCCCGCCGCTGTGGTACACCTCGGTGGGCCGACGAGAGGGCAGCGGATGAGGCGACGGGGGAGTCCCGACGAGGAGCAGATGACCGCGCTCTACACCGAGCACTACGCGGTGCTGCTCAGCTTCATCTGCCGCTACGTGCGGGACCGGCACAAGGCCGAGGACCTCGTGCAGGAGACGCTGCTGCGCGCGTGGCGGCACATCGACCATCTCGAGCCCGATCCCGTACGCACCCGCTCCTACCTGCTGACCATCGCCCGCAACGTGGTCACCAACACGTGGCGGGCCGAGCAGCGCAGGCCGCGTCTGGTGGCGGACGAGGCCGCCGTGGCCTCCGTGCCGGCCGCCGACAACGTCGATCAGCTCGTCGAGGGCTGGCTGGTCGCCGAGGCGCTCGGGCGACTCTCCGACAACCATCGGGCCGTGGTGCAGGCGATGTACTACGAGGGCCAGACCGTGGCCGGCGCGGCCCGCAAGCTGTCGGTGCCCGAGGGCACGGTCAAGTCACGCGCCTACTACGCGGTGCGGGCGCTGCGGCAGGCGTTCGAGGAGATGGGGGTGCTGCGATGAGCGCCGACCACGACGAGTCGCGCCGGCTGCTCGGCGGCTACGTGCTCGGCGGGCTGGACGCCGCCGACACCGAGCGCCTCGACGCCCACCTGCTGAGCTGCGACGAATGCCGCGCCGAACTGGACCTCCTGGCGCCCGTGCCGGAGCTGCTGCGATCCCTGGAGAACGCGGAGCCGCCCACGGTGGCGGTGGGCACCCGGCCCAGCCCCGCACGGATCGAGAGCCTGCTGGCCAAGCTGCGCACCGAAGGGGTGCGGGCGCGGCGCCACACCCTCGGCCGCCGGCTCGCCGCCGCCGCGGCGGCCGTGCTGATCGTGGCCGGCGCGGCCGGTGTCATCGCCGTCTGGAATTCGGAGCCGACGCCCACCCGGCCGCCCGTGGCGGCACCGAGCCCGCCGCTGGTCACCGCCGTCTTCGAGCCGGCGGCCGGCAGCGGGCTGACCGGCCGGGCCATGCTGACCGGCAAGACCTGGGGGGTTTCCATCGACCTGAACGTGTCGAAGCTGCCGGGGCGCGGCCCGTTCGTCTGCCGGGTCAGCGGCGCCGACGGCCTGGTCGAACAGGCCGCGATCTGGGGGCCGACGCCGAGCGGGAACGCACACGTGACCGGCGCGAGCTCGATTCAGCTGCGCAACGTCCACGCCGTCGCGGTGGCGGACCGCGACGGCCGCCTGCTGGGCACCGCCCGACTGAACTGAGGCGGCCGGGTCAGGGCCGGCCGGTGGGGCCGTAGAGCTTCTCGCGCTGCGCCTGCGGCAGGGAGCAGGCCGCGGTCCCGCCCGGCAGCAGGTGGCGGTGCTGCGACACCCAGCGGTACGCCGGCCACGCCAGCATCCCGACCGGCCGCAGCTGCAGGACCCGGCCCGGCACCTCCCACATCCGGCCCGCGTCGCGCAGCAGCAGCGCGATCGCGTCCGGCCCCGAGGCGACCGAGCCGTCGGTGCCCACCCACTGCACCGCCTCCTCGACCTGTTCCAGGCTCAGGCCGAGGCGGTCGAGATCGGCGAACTGCCACGGCACCACCGTCGCGAGCGACGGGACGCGGCGCTCGATGAACCGCGCGCACGTCGTGCAGAACGCGCAGTCACCGTCGTACACGAAAGTCGCCTTCTCCATGCACCCATCCTGTCAGGTCACGCGCCGGAGCCTGACCAGGTAGGTCTGTGCCACGACCACGACGGCGAGGAATGCGCCGCTGATCAGCTGCTGGTAGCTGCTCGGCACGTTGCCGACCTGATTGATCATGTTCTGGATCACGCCGAGCAGCAGCACGCCCGCGATCGTGCCGGCGATCGTGCCCGCGCCGCCGGTGAGCAGCGTGCCGCCGATGACGACCGCCGCGATCGCGTCGAGCTCCATGCCGGTGCCGAGCACCGTGACGCCGGAGCCCAGCTTCGCCGCGTTGATCGCGCCCGCCAGCCCGGCCAGCAGGCCGGACATCACATAGACCCAGACCTTGGTACGGCGCACCGCGATGCCCATCAGGCTGGCCGCGTCCTCGCTACCGCCGACGGCGTACACGGCGTGGCCGAACCGGGTACGCGAGAGCAGCATCATGCCGAGGGCGAAGATGACCGCGACCAGCCAGACCGGGTAGCCGATGCCGAGGAACGAGCCGGTGCCGAACGCGCGGAACGCGTCGCTCTCGACCAGGTAGGTCGTCGAGCCCTCGTCGCTGATCGCCCGCATCAGCCCGCGCGCGCCGAGCAGCGCGGCCAGCGTCACGATGAACGGCGCCATCCGCGAATACGCGATCAGCGCGCCGTTGAGGACCCCGATGAGCCCGCACACCGCGAGCGGCGCCAGGAACGCGGGCACCAGACCCCACTGCGACGCGTACGCGGAGACGACCCCGCCGAGCACGTAGAGCGAGCCGACCGACAGGTCGATGCCGCCGGTGATGATCACGAAGGTCATGCCCAGCGCGATCAGCGCGGGCGGGGCGGCGGCGATCAGAATGGTGGCCGCATTGTCGAAGCTGCGGAAGTTCGGGAACGCCGCCGCCGCGATGACGACGACCACGACGAGCACCGCGAGCGCGCCCTGGCGCTGGATCAGGCCGACGATCCGGTCGGTGCGTTCGGCCCGGCGCTCGTCGGCGGCGACGGTGGCGGCGACCTCGTGATCCGAGATGGTCTGGGTCACCGGGACTTCCTCTCTCGGGCGGCGTAGACGGCGACGAGGATGATGACGGCCTGCACCATCTCGGTCGTCGACGGCTGCAGGTTGTGTTTGATCATGGTGGCGACGACGAGCTGCATCAGCAGCGCGCCTGCGACGGTGCCGAGCACGCGAACCCGGCCGCCGGTCAGCGGCGTGCCGCCGACCACGACCGCGGTGATCGCGGAGAGCTCGATGAGCAGGCCGACCGCCGAGGCGTCGCTGGACTGGATGCGGGCGACGGCGAGCAGCCCGGCGACCGAGGCGAGCACCGAGCAGAGCACGTAGACGGTGATCAGCACGCGCTTCACCGGCACCCCGGCGAGCTCGGTCGCCGGCCGGTTGCCGCCGATCGCCAGCAGCCGGCGGCCGAAGACGGTGCGCCGGACCACGAATCCGACGATCACCACGAGCAGCGCGGCGATCCAGACCAGCACCGGTATGCCGGCGAGATCGCCCGAGCCGAGGTAGATCAGGTCCTCGTTGCGGACGTCCTTGAGCTGGCCGCCGGAGATGACGAGCGCGAGGCCGCGGCCGCCGACGAACAGCGCGAGGGTCGCGACGATGGGTTGCAGCCCGACCCGGGCGACGAGCGTGCCGTTGATCAGGCCGACCAGCACGCCGGCGACGAGCGAGACCCCGATGGCGGCGATGACGCCGTAGCCGAGGTAGAGCGGAATCAGCGCGGCGGCGAGCGCCATCACCGCGCCGACCGAGAGGTCGATGCCCTCGGTGCCGATCACCAGGGCCATGCCGAGGGCCACGATCACGATCGGCGCCACCTGGATCAGCTGGATGCGCAGGTTGCTCCAGGCCAGGAAGTTCGGCGTGAACAGCACGTTGAACAGCAGCAGCAGCGCGATCGCCATGTAGACGCCGTACGCCGGCAGCCAGGCCCTGATCCGCGCCAGGTCGATGGCCGGCCGGGCGGCCGTGGCCGTCGCCTCACTCATTGTTCTCCTCCAGCTCCGCAGCCGCGGCGATCGTCTCGAGCAGGGACTCGGTGGTCACCTGTGCGCCGGTCAGCTCGCCGACGACCGCGCCGTCGCGCAGCACCACCACCCGGTCGGCCCCCTCGACCAGCTCCTCCGCGTCGGAGGAGACCAGCACCACGCCGAGCCCCTCGGACGCGAGCTCGTCGATGAGCGACTGCACCTCGGCCTTGGCGCCGACGTCGATGCCGCGGGTCGGCTCGTCGAGCAGCAGCACCTTGGGCCGGGTGGCGAGCAGGCGGGCGAGCAGCACCTTCTGCTGGTTGCCGCCGGAGAGGTCGCCGACGCGCTGGTCCGGGCTGGACGCCTTGATCCGCAGCCGGTCCATGTAGGTGCGGACGATGTCGTCGATCCGGCGGTCGGAGACCAGGCCGAAGCGCGACAGCCGGGGGAGGACGGCGAGCGCGATGTTCTCGCGTACCGAAAGGCCGGCGACGAGGCCCTCGGCCTTGCGGTCCTCGGGCTGCACCGCGATGCCGGCCCTGACCGCCTGCACGGTGGTGGGCCGCTTGAGCTCCCGGCCGTCGACCTCGACGGTGCCGCCGTCGATCGGGTACGCGCCGCCGATCGCCTTGATGGTCTCGCTGCGGCCGGCGCCGAGCAGGCCGCCCAGGCCGACGACCTCACCGGGGCGCACCGAGAAGCTGATGTCGTGCAGCCGGCGCCGACTGTTCAGGTCGGTGACCTTGAGGACGGGCGCGGCGTCCGGCGCGGTGTCGTGCCCGCCGGCGAAGCCGGTGAAGCCCTCCCGGCGCACCGCGGACATGTCGCGGCCGAGCATGAGCGAGACCAGCTTGAGGCGCTCCAGGTCAGCGAGCCGGCCGGTGTGCACGACCTTGCCGTCGCGCAGGATCGTGACGGCGTCGCAGATCTGGTAGAGCTCGTCCAGCCGGTGGCTGACGTAGACGATGCCGATGCCCTGCGCGTGCAGGTCGCGGATGACGCCGAAGAGCGTCGTCACCTCGCGCGGCTCGAGGGAGGAGGTGGGCTCGTCCATGATGACGACCTTGGCGTCGATCATCACGGCCCGGGCCAGCGCCACCATCTGCTGTGCGCCGAGCGCGAGCGTGCCGAGCCGGCGCCGGACGTCGGTGGTAACGCCGTACCGCAGGAGGATCTCGCTCGCCTCGCGGTGCATCCGGGCCTCGTCGAGCAGGCCGAGCGCGTTGCGGGGCTCGCGGCCGAGGAAGAGGTTGTGCGCCACGCTCATCAGCGGGATGAGGTTGACCTCCTGGTAGATCGTGGAGATCCCGGCCCGCTGGGCATCCATCGGCGTGTCGAACACCGCGGGCTCGTCGCGGTATCGCAGCTCGCCGCCGTCCGGCTGGTAGACGCCGGTCAATACTTTGATCAACGTGGACTTGCCGGCGCCGTTCTCACCGACCAGGGCGTGCACCTCGCCCGGCTGGAGGGTGAAGGAGACGTCGTCCAGGGCGCGGACGCCCGGGAACACTTTGGAGACATCGACGACCTCAAGCAGCGCCATAAACGCATTCACTCACTTCTCAACATAATCCGTCAAGACTTCGCACATTGATGGGGCCGGGCGGCTCGTGACCGCCCGGCCCTTCGTGCCGCGTCAGCCCAGGGGCGCCGCGTTGTTCCAGGTCGCGTCGGCGCCGAAGCTGCCCGGGTTGTCCCAGGTGTTGCCGCCGCCGGAGGTGGCGATGTAGACGGCCTCCGCGTAGTGGCGCCAGTAGTAGCCGGGGTAGTTGATGGACTCGAGCGAGACGTTGCCGCCGCCGCCGTTCAGCGCGGGCTGCGCGCAGAAGGTGGCGTCCTGCTGGAACGTGGTGGTGTTGTCGTTCGTGGCGGTCTGCAGGCGGTAGGCGGCGTGCCGCAGGAAGCGACCCGGGTAGTTGACCGACTCGAACGTGTAGCAGGTGGCGTCGGCCAGGCCGGCCCGCACGGTGAAGGTGGCGTCCTGCCGGTCGGTGAGGCCGCTGCCCGAGTTGATCACGTCGGTCCGTGCGAGGGAGTCACGGTGCCGCAGGTAGCGGGTGTCGTAGCCGGTCGTGGTGACCCGGAACGAGCGCTTCTGCCCGACGGCCAGGTCGGCGCCGCTGCGCCACAGCGGGTTGACGACGCTCCAGGTCGCGTCGTCGTTGAACGACCCGCCGGTGTTCTGGTCCATCCACACCTCGGAGTTGCGGTGCCGCATGAAGTAGCCGGCCATGTTGGACGACTCCAGCGACGTGCCGCCGCCGGAGAGGCCCGGCCGGGCGCAGAAGGTGGCGTCGGCGTTGAACGTGCCGCCGCTGTTCGCCTCCCGGTAGACCCGGTAGGCGCGGTGCCGCAGGTACTGGCCCGGGAAGTTGCGGGACTCGAACGAGTAGCAGGCGCCGTTGGACAGCCCGGGGCGCACCCAGTAGGTCGCGTCCTGCTTGTCGCCGGCCGGGCTCGACGCGTTGACCACCGAGGTGACCGCCGCGCCGGCCGAGTGCCGCAGGTAGCGGTCGGTGTAGCCCGGCGTGGTGACCCGCAGCGAGGCGAGCCTGCCGGTCGGCAGCGTCGTGCCGGTGGCCGCGCCGAGCACCCGCAGGTTGACGTCGCGGACGCCGGCGAAGTTCATCTTCTGGATCTGCCGGTCGTAGGTGTAGAAGCCGTTGAGCTCCTCCTCGACGTCCGTGGGCTCGGTGTACACGGAACCGGAGAGCCCGTTCGCGGCGATCAGGTCGACCAGCTTGCCGGTGATCTGCACGTAGCGGTTGGTCAGCGCGTTGGTGTCCGGCAGCCACTCGTACGCGAACTTGCCGCTGGTCGGCCACTCGTGCCCGGGGACGCGCAGGCCCAGGCCGCCGTACTCGCCGTTGACCGCGATCCGGGTGGCCGTCGGTGCGCGGGTGATGCCCGGGCCGACGTACATGTGGTCGTCGATCACGTCGCCGTTGCCGGGGTCCGGATCGGAGTCGCAGCAGTTCGAGCCCGAGTCGTGGTTGACCAGCCGGGTCGCGTCCCAGCTCTTCACCAGGTCCGCGATGCGGCCGGCGTCGTACTCGCCCCAGCCCTCGTTGAACGGCACCCACTGGACGATCGACGTGATGCCCTTGTGCTCGTCGATCATCTCCTTGAGTTCCTTCTCGTACCGGGTGCGCCCGATCGTCGAGGGCTCCCGGCCGCTGGCCAGCGCCGGCATGTCCTGCCAGACCATCAGGCCGAGCCGGTCCGCCCAGTAGAACCAGCGGTCGTTCTCCACCTTGATGTGCTTGCGGACCATGTTGAAGCCGAGCGCCTTCTGCTGCTCCAGGTCGAAGCGCAGGGCGGCGTCGGTCGGCGCGGTGTAGATCCCGTCGGGCCAGAAGCCCTGGTCGAGGGTGCCGAGCTGGAAGACGAACTTGCCGTTGAGCGTCGGGCGCAGGGTGCCGCCGAGCATGGCCTTGCCGAGCGAGCGCATGCCGAAGTAGCCGGCGACCGCGTCGCCGCCGCCGGTGCCGGTCAGGCTGACGCGCAGGTCGTACAGGAACGGGTCGTCCGGGCTCCAGAGGTGTGCGTTCGGCACCGGCACCCGGATGGACGAGCCGACGCTGCCCGAGGCGGTGCCGACCACCGTGCCGCCGGAGAGCACTTGGGCGGTGACGCCCTGGCCGTTGATGCCGGCGCCCTGCGCGACCAGGTCGAGCGCGCCGGCGCCGACGTTCGGGGTGGTGTCGAGCCGGGTGATCCGGGCCGGGTTGGTCGGCTCGAGCCAGACCGTCTGCCAGATGCCGGAGGACGTGGTGTACCAGATGCCGCCGCGGTTGGTGCGCTGCTTGCCGACCGGGATGTCCTGGCCGTCGGACGGGTCCCAGACGCCGACGATGACCTCGTTGGAGCCGGCCCGCAGCGCGCTGGTCACGTCGTAGGAGAACTTGTCGTAGCCGCCCTCGTGCGTGCCGAGCAGCGTGCCGTTGACCCAGACCTTCGACTGCCAGTCGACGGCGCCGAAGTTGAGCTGCACGTTGCGGCCGCTCCAGCCGGCCGGAACCGTGAAGCTTTTGCGGTAGTACATATAGTTTTCATGCCGCATGATGCCGGAGAGAGCGCTCTCGATCGGGTACGGAACGAGCACCTCCTCGCCCAGCGTCTGGTTCACCGGCGGGGTGTTGATGTTGGCGGCGCCGGCGAACTGCCAGATCCCGTTGAGGCTCTGCCAGTCGGGGCGGGTGAGTTGGGGCCGGGGGTACTCGGGTAGCGGGTTGGTCGTGGAGACCTGGCTGGTCCACGGGGTCGCCAGCGGGGGAGTCTTCGGCGCGAACGCCGCCGCGGGGGAGGCGGTGACGATCAGGGTGCCGGCCGATGCGGTGAGGGCCGCGGCGGTAACGGCGAGGAGGCGTCGCCATGACCGGGGTTGGTGTTCAGTCACGTGCTCTCTCCTTGAGGGAGTGTGCTGCTCGGGGATGAGTGCTGGATGCGGTGGTTACCAGCTTGGAACACATGTTGACGCAACTGAACACGCGGAACAATGGAGGTTTGTCTATGTCCGCAGATGCCGCGCGGGCGCGCCCCTCGGGGGTGCCACCCCCGCCCCCGGGGCGGGCGGGGGGGCTCATATAGGGCCGTTGAGGTGCGGAATTTGGGTGGGAAAAAAACTTATTCGGAGCTGATG
>NZ_JBEZXZ010000024.1:0-71777 GCF_040638275.1 Actinoplanes sp. NPDC026623
GGTCACCACGGCGCCGTCGAAGATGCGCAACCGGGCCAGCTTCTCCGGCAGCAGCCGCCGGGACGGGAAGCGGGGCAGCACCCGCAGCGTCGATCCGGCTGCGCTGGGCGGCCTACCTGTTCCTCGGCGCGAGCGGGGCCGCCGGCCTCGGTCCGTGGCTCGTGCTGCTGCTGATCGCCTGCGGCATCGTCGAGGTCCTTCTGCAACGGGTGCCGATCACGTCGGGCGGCCGGCGGGCACCGGGCCTGCCACTGCTCGCGGCGGGCGGTTTCGGCGGCGGGGTGCTGCTGTCGGTGGCCTGGGTCGCGTTCAAGGTCGGTGCCCTGTCCTACGGGGGCGGGTTCGTCATCATCCCGCTCATGCAGGCCGACGCCGTCGGCACCTACCACTGGATGACCGACGCGCAGTTCCTCAACGCCGTCGCGCTCGGCCAGGTCACCCCCGGCCCGGTCGTGCAGACCGTCGCCGTCGTCGGCTACGCCGCGGCCGGGCTCGGTGGCGGCCTGCTCGCCTCCGCCGTCGCGTTCAGCCCCTCGTTCGCGTTCATCCTGCTCGGCGCCGACCGCTTCGACCGCCTCCGCGGCGACGCGCGGGTGCGGGCCTTTCTCGACGGCGCCGGCCCGGCCGCCGTCGGCGCCATCCTCGGCTCCGCCGTACCCCTCGCCCGCGCCCTCACCGAGCCCTGGCAGTACGCCGTCCTCGCCGCCGCGGCCGTCCTGCTGCTCGCCGCGCGCCGCGGCCCGGTCCTGACCCTGCTGAGCGCCGCCGCCATCGGTGTCGTCGTCGTCCGCGCCGGCGGGGAACTACCACACTGAGCAGACCGGACCGGCCGACTCGACGTCCTATCCGGTCGCCGCGGGCAGGCGGATGGTGAAGGCGGCGCCTTCGCCTGGACGGCCCCACGCCTCGATGGTGCCGCCGTGGCCGACGATCACCTCCCGGGCGAGGGCCAGGCCGAGCCCGAAGCGGCGGTGATCGCCGTGGCCGCGGGCGAAGCGGGCGAACAGCCGTTCGGTGTCCGCCGGGTCGAAGCCGGTGCCGTCGTCGCGGACGACGACGGTGACCAGGGCGCCGTCCGCGCCGAGTTCGACGCGTACGTGACCGCCGGGTGGGGTGTGGCTCAGGGCGTTGTCGACCAGGGCGGTGAGCACGCGCCGCAGGGCGGCCTCGTGACCGAGGACCATCGATGAGGTGCCGGCGCCGGGAAGCAGCGTCAGGTCCACGTCCTGTTCCCTGGCCCGATTGGCCTGGTCGGCGATGACGTCGGCAGCGACCCCGGTGAGGTCGACGGGCGCGCGGGCGTCGTCCCGGCGGCCGGCCTGGCTGGAGAGCAACAGGTCCTCGACCACCTCGCCGAGGTGCCGGGTGCCGGTGACGAGCCGGTCGACGTCGGCGGTGACGTCCGCGAGGCCGGCACCCGCGCGCAGGTCCATCTGGAGCAGTTGCGCCCGGGTGTGCAACTGGGTCAGCGGGGTGCGCAGTTCGTGGCTGGCGTCGGCGACGAACCGCCGTTGCCGGGCGAGGGCATCCGCCAGTGGCGCCGTGGCGCGGCGGGCGAGCAGGGCAGCGGACAACGCCGCGATGAGCAGGCCGACGAGTTCCCCGATGACGAGGGCGCCGAGCACCCGCTCCCGCTCGTCGTGCTGCTCGTGCCGGCTCATGACGACCTGCACCGTGCGATTCCCTCGCCGCCGGGTCAGGGCGAGGTAGCCGCCCTCGCGGCCGGCGATCCCGGTGGTCTCGTCCGTCCCGCCGGCGCGGACACGCTGGAGGGCATCGCGGTCGGGGAGCCGCCCGGGCGCGCCCGGGGTGGCCCTGATGCCGCCGCGGGAATCCTCAACAAAGATCCACATGTCAGGTGGCGGATCCCGGACGTCCTCCGCGCTCGCCGCGGTCTGCCGCAGCAGCGTCGCGGCGGCGACCTTCTGGCTGTGGGTCACCACCGCAAGCACCAGCCCACCGAGGACCAGCAGGCTCACGGTGATCGCGGCCGCGGTCTGCAGGGCGATGAGGCGACGTGCCCGCGACAGCAACACCTGATCCGGATCAGGTCTCGCCGGGCTCCGGCGCTTCATCCGCGCCCGAGCCGATAGCCGACGCCCCGCACGGTGGAGATCGCGGTCGTGCCGAGCTTGCGCCGCAGATAGTGCACGTAGGTGTCGACCAGGGCGACACCGGCGGAATCGGGAAAGACCTGGTCCCGGATCTCCTCCCGGGAGAACGCCCGCGCCGGGTTCCGGGCCAGCAGCCGCAGCAGATCGCTCTCGCGGCCGGACAACGCCACGACCGATCCGTCCGGGCCGGTCACCGTCCTGGCGATCAGGTCGAACGCCGCACCCCCGACCGCCAGTTGCTCCTCCGACGGGGAACGCCGGCGCAGGAGCACCCGGACCCGGGCGAGCAGTTCGTCGATCTCGAACGGCTTGACGAGATAGTCCTCGGCACCGCCGTCCAGCCCGGCCACCCGGTCCGACACGGTGCCGAGCGCGGTCAGCACGAGCGCCGGAACGGTGACCCCGGACCTGCGCAGCCGGCCGAGCAGGTCGAGGCCCTCGATCGCGGGCAGGCCCCGGTCGAGGATCATCGCGTCGTACGGGCGGGTCAGCGCCAGATGCAGTCCGGCCTGGCCGTCCGGGGCGAGGTCGGCGGAGTACCCGGCACCGCGGAACAGGCGCAGCAGCAGCGGGCCCAGCTCGCGGTCGTCCTCGACCACCAGCACCCGGGCCGCGGGCGGGGCAGCGTCCGTCATGGTGCCACTCTCGCAGGCAGGCCGGTCATCGGGCATGCACCGCGTCGAGAGCCGCCTGAAGCGACTCCCGGTAGCCGTCGCTGGTCACCGTGGCCCCGCTGACCCCGTCGATCCGGGCACTCTGCGCCTGGAGGACCTGCTGCCGCAGCTTCGGCAGGGCGTACCCGTTGATCTGGTCGTCGCGGCTGTTGCCGGTCGGGCGCTGCAAGGCCCGCACCTCGGTGATCTCCTGGCCGGCGATCGTGATCTGGACCTGCACCGGCCCCCAGCGGGTCTGCACCGCCGTCCCGTTGACGGTGGTGGTCCCCGCGGCCGGAGACCCGGACGAGGTGGCGTCGGGAACGACGCCGGGTGCGGCGGCGGCCGAGACGGCGCCGGGCAGCGATCCCTCGGTGCTCGTGCGGTAGCTGAACAGCAGGACCAGCGCGGCCAGGGTCGACACGATCAGCAGGGTGATCCGTCGCATTCTCATCGCCTCCCGGATCGAAGCAGCGGGTTCACCATGCGAACTCCTCGGCGTGAACGTGGTCGGGGCGCACGCCCGCGTCGCGCAGCGTGGCCCGCACCGCGGCCATCCAGGGCGGCGGGCCGCAGAGAAATACCTCGTGGCGGGCCACGTCGGGCACCAGCCAGCGCAGCGCCGCCAGGTCGCTGACCTGGGCGAACCTCGCCGGCAGCCACGCTCCGGGGCGGGCCCGGCCACCGGCGAGATACTCCACCCGCACGCCGCAGCGGCGGGCCGCGTCGTCGAGTTCGGCGCGGAACACCGCGTCGGAGTGCCGCCGGATCCGGTAGAGCAGGGTGATCTCCGCGCCCGATCCGGCGAAGTCGTCGAGCAGCGCCCGCATGGTGGTGACGCCGACCCCGGCGGCGATCAGCAGAACCTTGCGGGCGCCGGCACCGTGCTCGGATGTCAGCGCACCGTAGGGCCCCTCCACCAGCACCCGGGTGCCGGCACGCAGGGCCGCGACGCGCGAGCTGCCGTCCCCGAGGTCCTTGACCGTGATGCGCAGCAGTTCGCCGGACGGGGCGCAGGACAGGCTGTACGGGTGCGCCCGGGTCCAGCCCGGCCCGTCGAGGAACCGCCAGAGGAAGAACTGCCCGGCGCGGGCCGGGAGGCGGTCCAGGCGCCTCCCGCTCAGATACACCGAGACCACGCCCGGAGCCTCCGGCACGACCGCGTGCACCCGCAGCCGGTGGTACGCCGAACGCGCCGCCGGCAGGCCCAGCCGGAACACCACCACCGCGCCCAGGGTCAGGCCGTACAGGCCCCACCAGTACAGCCGCGCCACCGGCGACGCGATGAAGTCCGCGCCGGTCCACAACTGGTGCGGCAGCGCCAGGCCCACCCCCAGGTAGGCGTACAGGTGGATGAGGTGCCAGGTCTCGTACCGCTGCCGGCGGCGGGCCACCCGGATCGAGAGCACCACGACCAGGACGAGCAGCGCGGTGCCGGCGGCCGCCAGCAACATGCCGGGGTACGTGACCACCAGGTCCCATGCCTCGCCGACGACACCACCGCCGCCGGACCGGGCGTACCCCACGGTGATCAGCACGACGTGACCGATCATGAGCCAGAACGACAGGAAGCCCACCAGCCGGTGCCGGCGTGCCAGCGCGTCCTGCCCGTATCCGCGCTCCACCCACGGAATCCGGGCCATCAGCAGCACCTGGAGCAGCAGCAGGTCGGATGCGACCAGTCCGGTGAGCCGGCCGATCGAGGTCGCCGCCCCGCCGGCGTCGGCGAAGGCACGAAGACCGCCGTTGTGCAGCCACAGCCCGACCACGACCACGACACTGAACAGGGCGGCCGAGCCGGCCAGGTCGGCATACCGGCGCCGCGCCGCGCCCCGCTGCCCGCCCGCCCCGGTCGGCCTGGCGAGCCGGACCCGGCCCATCACACTCGCAGAGCTCATGGCGACTCCCGGCTCCCTTACCGCTCGGCTGTCGGTCCAGCGTCCCCGCCGAAAATGGGAGAGTTCGAAGATTCGGCCAATAACGTTTGCCTACGTATCGGGCCGAATGTGATGGCTCCGGTTCGCATTCCTCTGTTATCGCGGAAGGACCTTCATGGGAACCGTCAACGGACTGCCGGCGCACATCCTGTTGGTGCACGCCATCGTGGTGCTGCTCCCGCTCGCCGCCCTGCTGCTTCTGCTGACCGCCGTCTGGCCCGGGGCACGCCGCCGCTTCGCCGGCCCGAACGCGATTCTCTCCCTGCTCGTCGTCGCCCTGGTACCCGTCACGACGAGCGCCGGTGAATGGCTGGAGCACCGGGTCACCGAAACCGCGCTGCTGCGTGAGCACGCGGAGCTCGGCGACACCGCCATCTGGGCCGCTATCCCGGTGGCGGTGCTGGCCCTGGTGATCTGGTGGCGGCAGCGCGAGGCGACGCCGGTCGCGGGCGCGCCGGCGAGCGGGCGGCGCACCTATCTGGCGCCCCTGTCCGGGGCGGTCACCAGGGTCATCGTCGTGCTGGCCGTCGCCATCTCCGGCTGGGCCGCCTACGACACCTACCGCATCGGCGACTCCGGATCGAAATCCGCCTGGACCGGCAACTTCAGCTCCACCGCAACCCAGCGCGGACCCGGCGGCCCCGGCGGCGACTGACCCACACACAACGGGCCGACCGCCTCTGTCGCGAGCTCGCGGACCGGGGCACGATAGCGATCATGCATTCCGTGAATCTGGACGTTCGGCCGTGACCCATCCCGGTGAAGCGCACGCCGGTGGGCTGTCCGGGAGGCTGAACTGGCTCCGGGCCGGGGTCCTGGGCGCCAACGACGGCATCGTGTCGACGGCGGGCCTGGTCGTCGGCGTCGCCGGCGCCACGCTGGACAGCGCGCCGATCGCCACGGCCGGCATCGCGGGCCTCGCGGCCGGTGCGGTGTCGATGGCCCTGGGTGAATACGTCTCGGTGAGCAGTCAACGCGACACCGAACGGGCGCTGCTCAGCAAGGAACGCGCCGAGCTCGCCGACTTCCCCGACGAGGAGCTCGACGAGCTGACCGCGATGTACGTGGCCAAGGGGCTGAGCCCGGCCACCGCGCGCCAGGTCGCCGAGGAGCTGACCGCGAACGACGCCTTCGCCGCCCACGCGGACGTCGAACTGCGGATCGACCCCGACGCCCTGACCAACCCCTGGCACGCGGCCGGCGCGTCGGCGCTCGCCTTCACCGCCGGATCGCTGCTCCCGCTGATCGCGATCCTGGTCCCGCCGCCGGACGTGCGGGTCCCGGTCACCTTCGTGGTGGTCGTCCTCGCCCTGGCCGTAACCGGTGCGGTCAGCGCGAGGCTGGGTTCGGCGGGCGTCGGGCGGGCGGTGGCGCGCCTGGTCGGCGGCGGCGCCCTGGCCATGGCCGTCACCTTCGGCATCGGCCAGCTGATCGGGGCCGGCGTGGGCTGAGCGGCCCGCCTCCGCGTTACCGGACGCGACTACCTGTCTCCCTTCCGCACCGCCCTCCGACGAGGACTGCGGAAGATCGGTTCGTCGCCGCTCACCTCTCACCGGCATCGACCTGGCTCTGACGCCATTCCCGGTAGGCGGCGACGGCGGTGGGCAGGGTCGGAAAGATCCGATCCGGGCCGATGGTCGCGGTCAGGCCGTAGGCGCCCAACGCGGCGAGCAGATCCTGTTTCGCCCGGGCCAGCGCGAAGACGATGCCACGGTGGGTCAATTCGGCCCGAAGAGCCTCCACCGCCTCGAGGCCGGTGCTGTCGACCTCGACGTTGGCCTCGACGTTGAGCACGAACCACGCGACCGGGCCCGGCTGGCGGGAGACCGTGTCGAGCGCTCGGCGGAGGAAGTTCTCGGCGTTGGCGAAGAACAACGGCGAGTCGTAGCGGTAGACCAGCAGGCCCGGCACGGTCGTGGCCCGCGGATAGTCGTCGATGTCGTGCATGCCGGCCAGGCCGGGCACGAAGCCCTGTACGGCGTCGTGCGGACGAGCCACCCGGTGCAGCATCTCGGCCACGGACAGGCCGATCGCGAGCAGCACGCCGTAGAGGATGTCGAAGACCAGTACGCCGGCGAGCGCCGCCAAGGCGAGGAGGAACTCGCTGCGCCGGAACCGGAACAGCCGGCGGAACCCGGCGACGTCGATCAGCCGGGTCGCGGCGTACACCACGATCGCACCGAGGGCCGCGGTGGGAAAATGGGCGAGCAGCGGACCGGCGAACAGCAGGACCGCGCCGACGCCACCCAGGGCGACCAGCGAATACACCTGAGTGCGGCTACCGGCGGCCACACCTAGCGCGGTTCGGCTGCCGCTGCTGCTGATCGGAAAGCCGCGCAGCACACCGGCGCCGATGTTCGCGACGCCCAATGCCAGCAGCTCCTGGTTGGCGTCGACGGGATGACCGCTGCGATCGGCGAATGCCCGCGCCGTCAACACGGTGTCGGTGTAACCGACGACCAGGATTCCCACCGCGGGCAACAGCAGCTGTCCCAGGTCACCGAGGTCGGGCAGGGCCGGGGTGGGCAGGCCCTGCGGAACGGCACCGACCACGACGATGCCGTGCTGTTGCAGGTCGAACATCACGACGGCGCCGGTGGCCGCCAGCACCGCGAGCAGGGGCGTCGGAACGCCGGGGAACCGCCACTGCCCGAGCAGCAGCGCGCCGAGCACGACGGTGGCCAGCAACACGGTGCCGGGATGCAGCTGCCCGAGGTTCCGGCCGAACGAGGCGAGCTCGGCGGGGATGCCGTCACCGGCCACCGGTACGCCGGTGAGCTTGCCGAGCTGCCCGACGATCATCGTCACGGCGACCCCGGCCAGGTAGCCGACCAGGATCGGCTTGGACAACAGGTCGGCGACGAAGCCCAGCCGTGCGACGAAGGCCGCCAGGCACAGCAGGCCGACCATGACGGCGAGGCCGGCCGCGAGTGCGGCGTGCCGGACCGGGTCGCCGCCCGCCAACGGCGCGATCACCGCGGCGGTCATCAACGCGGTGGTGGACTCGGGCCCCACCGACAGGTTCCGCGACGAGCCGAACAGCGCGTACAGCGCCAGCGGGGCGAGGATCGCCCACAGACCGGCCACCGGCGGCAATCCGGCCAAGCCGGCGTAGGCGATCACCTGGGGTACGAGGTAGGCGGTCACCGCCAGCCCGGCCAGCACGTCACCGCGCAGCCAGGGCCGCTCATAGTGGCGCAACACCGTCAGACCGGGCAGCAACCGCCCCGGCAACCCTGGCGTCTTCATGCCCGATCCTCGCATCCTGGGCAAGAGGCCGGGGCGGTCGTGCCGGCACAGGCACAAGGATGGACGTCAGCGCAGGGTGTAGTTGGTCCTGTCGGTAGCGTGGCAGCGCAGACACTCCCTGACCTGAGGCGAGTTGAACTCGGTGTTCAGGTATCGCCAAGGTCCCCACTCGTGCACCGGCCGGGACTCCGCCGAGCCGCAACGTTCGCATCGGCGAAGCTGCTCGCATAGGTCGTCAGCGGCGTAGGCGAACGGGCTCCAGGCATGGCGCGTGCGTTCTTCGCTCTTCCCGCAGCAGGCGCACACGCGGTTCATCTCGCATCGGCCGCCAGCGCCGGACCACTGCCCGGAGTGCCGCCCGAATACGCACCGGACTCTCCCGAGGACGCTCATCTCAGCTCCTTTCTCCTCGAAGTGACCAGGTTGTCGACCGGGTGAGGCGGAGGCGGTGCGCCACTGGTCAGCAGCGCCGAGCAGTCGTGCTCCATCGCCGCGACGAGGACCGCGAGGTCTCGGTACCGGTCGGCATCGGCCTGGACGGCGATCGTCAGCCGGCCGGCGTACGACAGCGCGAGGAATCCGAGGGCGAGATTCCCGACGAGGGTGCCGATGGGGATGATGCTCCTGATCGGCGCGCCCAGCAGGCTGATCGTCGCGGGTGGCCCGGCGACGTTGCTCTCCACGATGTTGATCATGCGCTGGTGGCGGCTGAAGTATCGCAGCAGACCTGTTCGCGTCAGCCACACCAGGAGGCTGTTGCCGGCCGTGGGCAGTTGGCCGGACTTGGCCTCGGCGCTCTCGCGGGCGATCCTGCCAAGCCGCTCGTGAGGGTCCGCATCGAGCGGTACGCGCAGGGCGATGCCGCCGGAGCGGTTGCCGACATCGGCCTCGATCCCGGACGGCCGCAGTGAGACTGCGACGCTGACGTGCACGCGTACGCCGTCGACCGGCTCCGATCGGTGTTGCAGCAGGGCCCGGATGCCACCCGCGGCGACCGCCAGAACCACATCGTTGATCTTGCACCGATGTCGGTGTGCCACCGCCTTGGCCGCGGCGAGGTCCATCGTGACCGCCGCCAGCCGCCGGTTGGCCCCGACCGGATGGTTCAGCGACGTACGCGGCGCGTTGCGCATCTGGCTCATCCGTCGCCACTGACCAGGCGGTGTGAAACGCGGGGCTGACAGCATGCCGTGGAGATTGTCCTGGACGAGGGCACCCCATGGGGGCGGGGGCTGCGCTACCCAGCGCCGAACCGCGGGCGGCTGTGGCCGGATGGGCGGTGCGTCCATGAGGGAGCCGATCAGGCGCACGGTCGTGACGCCGTCCGCCACCACATGATGCATTCCGAAGACGAGGGCGAGGTCGCCGCCGGGCAGACCGGTGACGAACCACATGCACCACAGTGGGTGCGCCCGGTCGAGCGGGCTGTTCACCAGGCGCATCGCCAGGTCATTCAGGTCCCGCCCCGGGGCGAGAGCGACCTGCCGGACGTGCCGGTCGAGGCGAAATGCCGGATCATCCGCCCAGACCGGGCGTCCCGCGAACGGACCGGCCCGGCGGATGACCTGGCGCAGCCGCGGTACGCCGTCGAGCCGGCGGCCGATGGTTTCCCGGATGGCCGCCAGCCGCAGCCCGCCCGACGGATCGACGAGGGTGCTCCCGTCGAGGATGGCCAGGGCGCCGACGCGGGTCGGCGCCGCCGGGGTCTCGACGTGGAGGTTGATCAGGTCGACGGCTGTCAGCCGCTGCACCGGCGGGTCGTTCATGGCTGCCTCGGCGCCGACGCGGGTTCGGGGCGCGGCGCGTCCGCGGCGACCTCGCCGGCGATGCCCCGGGCCCAGGCCCGGATCCGGTCCGGGTTGCGGAAGTCACCGGCATGGCCGTCGCGCTCCAGCCGGCGGGCCACGAAGCCCAGCCAGCCGTGCGCCTCGGCGGTCAACCGGCCGCCGAACGTCACGTGCTCCCGTGCCTGAAGCAACTCGATGGCCACCTCGGCCTGATGGTTCGGTGGCAGCGCGGTGTCATCGGCGGTGTGGTCGAGCGGTCCGCTGCTGAACAGCCAGACCGGACGGCCGGCGAACCGGCCGGCGAACCGTCTGGCGAATTTGCGGGCGTCGGCGTGCCAGCCGGCCGCGTACATCGCGGCGCCGAGTATGAGGGCCTCGTAGCCGGCCACGTCGCCCACCGCGCCGGCCGCAAGCAGCCGGGTCTCGAGCCCGGCGGCGCGGAGTTCCTCGGCGATCCAGCCGGCGATCTCCGCGGTGGATCCGCCGGTCGTTCCGTAGGCGACCAAAACAGTCATGGCTTCTCCTCCTCAGGGCCGTGCAAACCCGGCCACCACCTCGGCGGCGGGACAGGGGCCGACGCGGCTCGGCCCGGTCCGTTGCCGGATCGGGCCATCGCCGTGTCGGGTTGGTCAGATGAGCCAGCGGTTCTTCTGGACGATGGGCAGGGCGGCCCACCGGCGTCCCAGGCCCCAGGTGTGTCCGGCGTAGGTGAGTGCCAGGACGATGCCGACGACCGCGTAGATGAAGTGGTAGTCGGTGATCGGGTTGCTGGAGCCGGAGGCGATGGGCCATTCGGCGGCCCACATGAAGGCCATCATGAGGGCGCCGGCGCCGGCGGCGACGCGCAGGCCGATGCCGAGGGTCATGGCCAGGCCGATGCCGAGCAGGCCGAGCATGAACGCCCAGTTGGTCCAGGTGTCGCCGGCGATGCTGTGGAAGAAGCTCTGGAACGGGCCGACGTCCACACTGGACAGGAAGCCCTTGGTGGGCGAGCCGCCGTTGATCCATGCCTTGGCCGACGGTGTCGCGTACCCGAAGCCGAAGGTCTTGTCGAGGAACGCCCACAGGAACACGAAGCCGGTGGAGACGCGCAGCACCGCGAGGGCCTTGGCGGCGGCGTGGGTGAGAATCGAGCCAGGCGCCTCAACGTTCTCGAGGTGAGCCGCCGTGCCTCGGCCGATGACCGACATTGTTGCCTCCTTGATTGATGTCTGTGCCTCTGAGATTGCCGGACACGTCTGGGTCGCGCCTGTGCCCAAGCGCCCGTCTCACCGGGACCAAGGTCCCGACGTCTGCCACCGGGTCCTTGGCCACGCGCGCGCAGGACACAGGTCCCTGCCGGTCACCCGTGCGGACGACGAGGATGGGTGAGATCACTCGGGGCCAGTTCCTGCGCGGCGTCGAAGGATTGGCGGCCAGGGACGAGAAACGTCACCCCTTGACGGTGCCGCCTGGGATCGGTCCATCGGACGGCTGACGGCCGGCCAAGGGACTTCCGGCCCCTCCGCGAGGATCGGTGACGGCGCATGCCGCGCACCTGGCTGGTCAGCGGGCCGCGCGCGTCGACGCCGTGCTGGCGGAGACCGGCCTCGCCGACGCGGCGGACCGCCGGGTGGGCGGCTATTCGCGGGGCATGCTGCAGCGCCTGGGCCTGGCCTGCACGGTGGTGGGGGAGCCGGAACTGCTGCTGCTCGACGAGCCGGCGTCCGCCCTCGACCCGGCCGGGCGCCGGGAGGTGCTCGACCTCATCTCCCGGCTGCGCGGGCATGCGACAGTCGTCTTCTCCAGCCACATCCTGGCCGACGTGCAGGAGGTCTGCGATCGGATCGGCGTCCTGCGCGCGGGACGGCTGCTATTCCAGGGCCCGCTGGAGGAGCTGCTCATCGGGCGGGCGACGCCGGCCTATCGCGTCCGGTTGCGCAGCGGCGGGGACCGGGCGGCAGCGCTCCTACGACAGCGGCCGTGGGTGACATCGGTGCACGCCGAAGCCGGTGACCTGGTCGTCGGCGTGCGCACGCTGGATGAGGCGGAGACCCACCTCGCCGGCGTGCTCACCGAGGCAGGCGCGAAAGTCGTCAGCCTCGGCCCGCGCGAGGCCCAACTGGAGGACGTCTTCCTGGAGCTGACCACATGACACTGTGGCGCCTGGAGTGGCTGCGCCTGGTACGAACCCGGCGCCTGCCCGCCCTGATCGCGGTATACGCGTTCTTCGGCCTCACCGGACCCCTGACCGCCCGCTACCTGGGCGAGATACTCCGCGCCGTCGGCACCGAGGGCGTCCAGGTGCAGTTCCCCGATCCCGCGCCCGCCGACGGCGTTGCACAGTTCGCCGGCAACGCCTCGCAGATCGGCCTTCTCGTCGTGGTGTTGATCGCCGCCTCGGCGCTGGCGTTCGACGCCCGCCGCGAAATGGCCGTCTTCCTGCGTACCCGGGTCACCGGCGTCCACTCGATCGTGCTCCCGGCATACGGAGTCACCGTCGGCGGGGCCGCCGCCGGCTTCGTCGCCGGGTCGGCTTGCGCGTGGTACGAGACGACGGTGCTGCTGGGTGCTCCACCCGCGGGGGCGATGCTGGTGGGGACGGCGTACGGCGTGGCCTTCCTGGCATTCGCCGTCGCGCTGGTCGCGTTCGTGGCGGCGTTGGTGCGCGGCGTGCTGGCGGCAGCCGGCGTCACGCTCGTCCTGCTGCTGTTCACCGGCATCCTTGGCGGCGTCGCCCAGGCGAACACCTGGCTGCCGACCGGCCTGCTGGGCGCCGTCACCGCCCTTACCGCCGGTGCGGCGCCGGCGGACTACCTTCCCGCGCTGGCGGTGACCGGCGTGCTGGCCGTTCTGGCCCTGGCCGGTGCGGTCACGCTCGGCAACCGCCGCGAGCTTTGATCCGCGGGTCCCGACACCACGGGTGCGCCAACCGGTGCCGTAGGACGGGACGGAAGACCCTGGTGGCCCGGCGGGCGTGCGGGAAGTATGAAGGGGAGCCCACCGGTACTGGGGTGAAAGCCCCGGGTGGCGGATGCGGCGCAGAGCGCGTTCCGGTCGCGACCGAGCCGTTCTCGCCTCCCCCTCACGGGTAGCCAGGAGCGCCTCGCCGGTGGGCGCCGCCTTTCGTGGCGGCGCCGGTCCGGACCACCTACCGATGCCGAAGCCGATCACCGCCCTCGACCTCCATCCGGGACACCAGCCGGGCCAGATCTTCGGCGTCGAGCGCGTCGAACGGCGGCTGACCGCTGAGGAAGTCGGCGAATTCCCGCACCGGAACGGCTATTCGTCGATCTGGAGGATGTCCCGGACGTCTCGTCGTGGTGAGACGGGCAGCACCTCGGCGGATTCGACGTAGCCGAGACGGATGACGAGGTAGGGCTCGCCGATGTCGGACAGCAACTGGCGCAGCAGCCGGCGCGGCCAGGCGATCTCGACAGCCTCGCTGATCGGCGCGCTGGACAGGCCCTCGCTGGTGGCCTGGAGCAGCAGTGCCGACATCGCCTCCCCGCCGCGCAGCAGGTCGGCCGGGCGGTCTCCGGTGCCGAACAGGATCACGTAGGCGGCGCCCTCGTCGTGGTCGGCGCCGGCGAGCAGCCCGGGAGAGCCGTCGGGCAGGAAGTCGCGTATCGGGACGCGGCGCAGGGCGGGCTGCACCGCGGTGGCCGGCGGCACGCCGTCGCGGGTCCAGGCCGGGCGGCTGGTCCAGCGGGTGAGCTCCGTGCGGTACGCGGGGTCGAAGTACTCGACGTCGGCCGCCTCGTCCACCGCCACGGCCAGCTCGGGCACGCGTTCGTCCGGAACCAGGTGCAGGCAGGCGCCTTCCGCCTCGACCGATCGGCGTAGCCGGGTCATTGTCTCCGCCGACACCTGGCGCTCGCCGAAGGCGCGGCGGTCGGTGCGGCGCCGGCCGATGGCGCCGGCCAGGTTCCTGGCGGCCGGATCCGCGGTGGTGCGGCCGGTCACCCGCAGCCGGGCCAACAGGTCCGGGCGCCGCTCGTCCGGCAGGCGCTGAACGTCGGCGAGCCAGCCGGCGGCGGCCAGCGCGACGCGCGCGTGGTGCAGCGCGCCGCCGCAGCTGAGCAGCAGCAGGCGCCCCTCGGCGTCGGTCAGTCCGAGGCGTCGCTCCGGGTCCGACGACAGCTCGATGACTTCGCCGGTGAGTCGCCACTTCCATGGCTGTGTGTTGAACACCGACGGCGCCCGCAGCGAAGCCCGGGCGGCCGCCTCGAGGGCGGCGCGGGCCTCGGTTCGGGTCACGTGGTTCGCGTGAGCGCTCATGACGGAACCTCCGGACTTCGGATGTCACCTCACGGTGACAGATCACGGCCGATCGGGTCAGGGCCGAAAGGCCCACAGAGTGCCCCAACTCGCGACAGGTCGCCCGGGCCCGGCGGGCACTTCGGCCCTGCCCGGCGCCGGGGCCGGAGCACAGACTGAAGGTGCGGACAACACTGGAGGATTACCATGACCTACCGCGTTGCGATCAACGGTTTCGGCCGGATCGGCCGTAACTACCTGCGCAGGTTCGCCGGCACAGCACTGTCCGATGCGGGCCTGCAGGTGGTGGCGATCAACGACCTCTACGACGCCGCCACCCTTGCGCATCTGCTGGAGTACGACTCGACATTCGGTCGCATCGATGCCGAGGTCGGCTACGACGACGAGAAGCTGATCGTCGGCCGGCACGAGATCCCCACGTTCGCCGAGCGCCGTCCGGACGCGTTGCCCTGGGGCGATCTCGGTGTCGACCTGGTCATCGAGTCCACCGGCCGGCTGCGCACCCGCGACGATGCGGCACTGCATCTCAAGGCCGGTGCGGGCCGGGTGCTGATCTCCGCCCCCGGCAAGGGCGTCGACGCCACCCTCGTCCCCGGCGTGAACGCGGACAGCTACGACCCGGACCGGCACCTGATCGTCTCGGCCGCGTCGTGCACCACCAACTGCGTGGCACCGCTGCTGAAGGTGCTGCACGAGGCGTTCGGCGTCGAGCGCGGCTACCTGACCACGGTGCACGCGTACACCAACGACCAGAACGTGCTGGACGGCCCGCACCAGGATCCGCGCCGGGCTCGCGCCGCAGCCGTGAACATCATCCCGACCAGTACCGGCGCCGCGAAGGCCGTCGGCCTGGTGCTGCCCGAACTGGCCGGGCGGCTCGACGGCGTCGCCCTGCGGGTCCCCGTCGTGGACGGCTCGATCAGCGACCTGACGCTCGAACTCGGCACCGAGGTGACCGCGGCCCGGATCAACGAGGTGGTCGCCGGCGCGTCCGCGGCCGGGCAGCCGATGCACGGCATCATCCGGTACGCGGAGTCGCCGATCGTCTCGACCGACATCATCGGTGACCCGGCGTCGTGCGTGTTCGACGCCCGGCTGACCCAGGCGCAGGGCCGGCTGGCGAAGGTCTTCGGCTGGTACGACAACGAGTGGGGCTACACCAGCCGCCTCGTCGACCTGACGAAGCAGATGGCGGGGAGGTGACGTCATGCGCGCCAAGGACATCATGACCACACCGGTGCACACCGTCGCGCCGGACACCTCGGTGGAGGGCGCCGCCGAGATGATGACCACGAACTCGGTCACCGCGCTGCCGGTGGTGGACCACGGCCGGCTCGTCGGCATGATCAGCGAGGGCGACCTGCTGTGGCACCGGGTGCCGCCGGACCCGACCGCCCGGCTGCGGCACTACCCCGACACCGATCCGGGCGAGCGGCCCGGCAAGGTCTCCGAGGTCATGTCCCCGGACCCGCTGACCACCTGGCCCGAGGCCGACGTGGCCGAGGTCGCCACGCAGATGCTCGACAACGACGTCCGCAGCATGCCGGTGATCGAGAATGACCGCGTCGTCGGCATCGTCAGCCGCCGCGACATCCTGCGCTCGATGGTGCGCACCGACGAGGTGCTGGCCCGCGAGGTGCAGCACCGGATCGACGAGTACGGCGACGGATCGCGCGGCTGGACGGCCGGCGTCCACAGGGGCATCGCCACGGTGACCGGCAGTTTCGACAACGACACGGAGCAGGCCGTCGTGGCCATCCTCGCCCGGACCGTGCCGGGCGTGGCCGCCGCGCAGGTGCACGCGATCGAGGGGTCCTGATCGAGGAGGTCGGCGTGACCCGCTTCGCCCCCGGTCACGATGACGCCGGACGATCGCGGACGTCATCGACGTCGCGTCCGCCGTCGAGCTCTGGCGCCGGCCATAAGCAGTGTCAGGTCGTCGGCAGGGCCGAACGTCCCGCTTCCTGGCGGGTGATCCAGAGCTCAGGTCGGAAACCGTTTGGGGTGCCTGGGCGCCGCGGTCGCGGGGTAGCGTGTGAATCCTGCTCGCGACCGACGGTGGCAGTGGCTCGGGTTGCCGCTAGAACGAGGGTGAGTGGATGGTGGGCAGTGATGGCTGGGAGCTTCCTTTCGCCGCGGTCGAGGCGAAGGTTCTGCGCCCGGTTCACCGGGACGGTCTGATCCCGCGGACCAGGCTGCTGGACGCGCTCGCCGCGACGTCCGGGCGCGCGTCGCTCATCCTGGTGACCGCGCCCGCCGGATACGGGAAGACGACAGTGCTGGGCCAGTGGGCGGCTGCGGACTCCCGGGAGTTCGCCTGGGTGACGGTCGACGAGGCCGACGGGGACCCGGTTCGTCTCGCCTGCCACATCGCCGTGGCGCTGCACCGCATCCGGCCGCTGGACCCGGCGGTGTTCCGCGCTCTCTCGGCCGGCGACGGCTCGCGGCACCTGACGGCGCTCGGCCACCTCCTGACGTCGTTGCGGGACTGGGACCGGCCGGGGGTTCTGGTGCTCGACGACGTCCATGAGCTGCACGACGTCGCGGCGATGAACTTCATCCGCGCGCTTGCCGCCGGCCTCCCGGCCGGCTTCCAGCTGGCGGTCGGGTCCCGGCTGATGCACGGCTTCGGCCGGCTGCGCAGCGAGGACCGCTCCGCCGAGCTCGACGCGGGGGACCTGGCGTTCACCACACAGGAGGCCAGGGTGGTGCTGGCCCGGGCCGGTGTGGACTCCTCGGACGACACCGTCGACGCCCTCGTCCGGCGCACCGAGGGGTGGCCCGCCGGCGTCTATCTCGCCGCGCGGGCCATCCGGGCCGCACCGGATCCCGCCGCCGCGGCGAAACAGCTGACCGGCGACGACCCTTACCTCGCGGACTACTTCGGGGAGGAGCTTCTTTCCCGGGCGTCGCCGGAGACGGTGCTGTTCCTGACCCGTACGGCCCCGCTCGACCAGATGTCCGGTGCCCTCTGCGACCACGTGCTCGGCCGCGATGACTCCGCACGCCGGTTGGCCGAGGCGGCGCGCCGGAACCTGTTCGTCGTCCCGCTGGACCGGCGCGGCGAGTGGTACCGCTACCACGGCCTGGTTGCCGAGATGCTGGTGTCCGAACTCCGCCGGCGCGAACCCGGCGAGGAGTCGCGGGTGCACCGGCTCGCGGCCGGCTGGTACGAGGAGCAGGGCCAGTACGAGAAGGCGATCGGGCACCGGCTCGCGGGTGGAGACACCGTCGCGGCGGCCCGCTTGATCAACCGGCACGCGCCGGAGTTCGTCGCCGCCGGCCGGCTGCGGACGGTCCGGCGGTGGCTGGACGCACTGGGTCCGGCGGGCCTGGTCGGCTACCCGCCGCTGGCGATCACCGCGGCGTGGACGCTGGCTCTCATCGGAGACATGCCGGGCGCGCAGCGGTGTCTGCATGCCGCGCAGCGCGGATCGTTCGACGGCCCGCTGCCTGACGGCAGCAGCTCGCTCACCTCCGCCATCACGGTTCTGCGCGGGTCCCTGGGGGTGTTGGGCGTCGACCAGATGTTGCTTGACGCGACGGCGGCCACGGAGAGCGAGCCGCCCGGCAGCCCGTGGTTTCCGCCGGCGATGGCGACGCTGGGCATCGCCCACGCGCTGACCGGCGCCGCGGACCTGGCGGTCAAGGAGCTGGCCCTGGCCGCCCGGCTCGGCAGGGAGGGGCTGCCGCCGACGGCGGCCGCGATCGCCCTGGCCGAGCTGTCACTGCTCGCGGCGGACCGCGGCGACTGGGCCGACGCGGAGGAGAAGGCCGGCCAGGCGGTCGACCTGATCGTGGCCGCCGGGATCGAGGAGCACCTGTTCAGCATCCTGGGCTACGTCGCCGCCGCCCGGGTCGCCGCCCACCAGGGGAATCACGTGGCCGCTCAGCGGTACGCCGCCACCGTCCTGCGGATGAACACCACGCTGTCACCGGCGGTGATGCCGTGGTTGTCGGCACAGGTGGAGATCGCGCTCGCCGAGATCTTCGTCGAGCTGGGCGACTTCGACGCGGCACGCTTCCGGACGGTGGAGGCCGAACGGCATCTGGCCGGGCTGCTGACCGAGGGAACGCTCCGGCGGCAGCTGCACCGGGTCTCGGCCCGCCTCGTAGCCGGGGACGGCCCCGTCAAGGTCCCGAGTGCGATGGCGCTGACCTGGGCGGAGATGCGGGTACTCCAGCTGCTGCCGACGCACCTCTCCCTCGTGCAGATCGGCGAGGAACTGCACATCTCCCGCAACACCGTGAAGGCCCACGTCGCCGCGATCTACCGGAAACTGCAGTGCTCCACCCGCACCGAAGCCGTCGCCCGGGGCCGCGACCTCGACCTGCTGCGGACCTAGTCCCGGCCCTGAGCGGCCTTTCGCGGCCCGCCGCACCTGCGCAATCCTGCGGCCGACACCGGCAGCTTGCCGGTCGTCGGCAATGTGCACGGCGGTTCTTCGCCGGGTTCTGCCGCTGCACCGAGGTCGATCTGCGGCCAGGATGGGTGCTGCCGCAAGCGGATGAACCGTGCGTCTCCCAACCGTGAAAGGGGTGTGACCCCGTGCCCGCGAATCTCACCTCGCCCGTCTGTTCGGCCGGGCCGCGCCGAGCCGCGGCGCCGCGCACGGGCCTGCCGGCCGCGGTCGCGGTGGACCTGGGCAGCAGCACCGTCGGCGTGTGGGCGGCGCACCGCGGCACCATCACCGGATGCTGCTGGTCGGTAACGGCGCCACATCCCGACCTCACGGTGGCGCTGTCCACCGCGCTGGGCCTGCGGGTGCACCGCGCGGCGTCCCCGCGCACGACCGCGCTCCACGGCCTCGGCCTGGCCGCCATGTCACTCCTACGCCACCCAGCCCAGTCCTGACGACGCCACCGAGCTTGCGGAGGACATCGTGACTCTCGCCCCGTACCAGGAAGAAGCCATCCCGGACGAACCCCTGGAGCTGCTGCGCGGCATGCTCGAGGAACAGTTCGTCGTCCAGACGAACCAGCTCACGGCGCTGGTCATCTACGGCCGGCTTCCCCGCCACGGCGGACACGACCCACGCACGCTGGACGTCCTGGCCGCCTCGGTCCGGCAGTCCATCGCCGACACGGCTCACGCGCTGCGCCGCATGTCCGAGGGCACCTACGGCCTCTGCGAGGACTGCCGCCGGCCGATTCCCCTCGGCCGGCTGCGAACCGTGCCGCACGCCCGCCGCTGCGCCCGCTGCCCCCGGTAGCGCCGGCTCCGGCCGGTCGCCGGGCTCAGCCGGCGTTTGCGAGCGGCTCGGCGGGCCAGTTGAGGGCCTTCGCACCCAGCACGGCGGCCTGCAGCGTGAATCGGTGTTCCGGGTCGGCCGGGTCGTACCCGGTCAACGTCTTGATCCTTTCCAGCCGGTAGGTCACCGTCCGCACCGACACGTGCAGGCGCTTCGCCGACTCGGTGGCCACCGCCCCGGTGGTGAAGTACGCGTCCAGGGTGGCCAGCAGCGGTTCGGCGCCACCGCGAGCCTGCACCAGCGGGCTGAGCACCGCGCCCACCAGGTCGACGATGGCGGGCTGGTCGCGCAGCAGGACCCGGTAGACGAGCAGGTCGTGGGCGTTGATCACGGGCTTGTCGACGAACAGCCGCCCGGCCATGGTCAGCGACTCGCGAGCCTCCTCGTATGAGCGGGCGATGCCGTAGAGGCCGGGGTGGGCCCGCCCGACGGCGACCCGCCAGGGCCGTCCGTTGCGCAGGCGGTTGAGCTCCCCGTGCATCAGCCGGCCGAGATCATGACGGGGATCGTGGGCGGGTGTGGCCCGGTTCGCGGCGGGATGTGCCGGCGCGAGCACGACAAGTAGTCCGTCCTTCGTGGCGACCAGAACGTCGCGGTCGCCGAGCCGGTCGAAGATGACCGACTCGAGGGCACTGATCGCGGCGTCGGTGTCCGGCAGCCGCTGACTCGGCGCGGCCAGGGCGACTTGGTGCACGCGGGCGAGGTCGAGGCCGAACGGCTCGGCCCGCTCGACCAGCGTGGCCAGGTCGGAGTCGCCGCGCAGCAGGTCGTCGATGAGCTCCCGGCGCAGGGTCTCCTCCCGGCGGACCAGATCCCGGCGGGCCACGGCGTAGCCCTCGGCGAGGGTGGCCACCGCGTCGTCGATGACGTGCAGCACCGCCGCCGCGGCGGCGCGAACCGCCTCACGGTCGCGGGAACGCACCACCACGGGCAGGTCCTGCCACAACCGGCGGGCCGCGGACAGATACAGCTGGACCACCCGGCCCGCCGAGATGCCCTGCTCGGCTGCCTGCCGGCCGAGCCGGCCCACCGCGTCGAGCTCGGCGCGTTCGGGCCGGCGGCCGCTGACCGCGGCGTCAGCCAGCAGCGGCAGGTAGTCGCCGAGCAGCTCCACCGGCGCATTGCCGGCATCGCGGGCGGCGGCGTTCGCCACGTCGATCAGCCACGACTCCGGGCCGGACTCGGAGGCGGCCGGTCGCCTTCCGCTGCCATCGGTCACGCCGTTCACCCTCCGGGAGTGCCTGCGCGCAACCACCTGTTGCGTTGGATGAGTCGCCGGCCGGGGACGGCGGCCGATGGCGCCGGTCGTGATTGCCGACCATCAGCAGTTTAGCCCCGGACGCCGCCCGCTTCACCGGCCTGTCCGATCAGCTGCGGAAAGCCCACCTCTGTCGGTGCCGCGTACACCCCGGAGAGGGTGTAGAGGCAGCTGCCGTTATTCATCATACGAATGATGTTTCGAGAACAATCGACGATTGTCGCTTTCTGGTCTGGGTGCGGTGCGTGTTGACCAGCGATTTAGCGCTGGCTTGGCGCCTACCGTGTCGGCCCAGGCTGCCAAGATATCGACCAATATCATTGACATGGGACGTATGATGTCCTCGATGGAGGGCCGCGGCGCAGCGCCTCGAGCCCAGAAGTGGAGTCCTGGCCCAGCCGGCTTCGGGCGGATTCCCCCCGCACCCTTGCGCGAAGTGGAGAGTCTCGTGGCTTGTGTCAGGCCGTTCCCGCGGCGGGCGGCGATGTTCGCCGCCATCGCCCTGCTGATTGCCGGTCTGGGGGTGGCCCGGGCGCCGCAGGCGTCGGCGGGCGCGCCGCCCGCGTCCGCCGGAACCCTCGCGGCCACCGCCGGGTGCGGCAAGAGTCCGACCCTGGCCGGCGGCACGCACACGATCCAAAGCGGCGGCAAGAGCCGCACGTTCATCCTGCGCGTCCCCGACGGCTACGACAGCAACCGTCAGTACCGCCTGATCTTCGGTTTTCACTGGAACGGCGGCACCGCCGGCGACGTGGATGGTGGTGGCACCAGCGGATACCCCTGGTCCTACTACGGGCTCCGGGCGCTGGCGAACAACAGTGCGATCTTCGTGGCACCCCAGGGCCTGAACAACGGGTGGGCCAACTCCGGTGGCGAGGATCTGGCCTTCGTGGACGCCATGGTCGGCCTGATCGAGGACGGTCTGTGCGTGGACACCACCCAGCTGTTCTCGCTCGGCTTCAGCTACGGCGGCGGGATGAGTTACGCGATCGCCTGCGCTCGGGCGACCGTCTTCCGGGCGGTTGCGGTCTATTCAGGCGGTCAGCTCAGCGGGTGCAGCGGCGGCACGCAACCGATCGCGTACCTCGGGCTGCACGGTCTGCGCGACCCGGTGCTGAACATCTCCAACGGGCGCTCGCTGCGGGACCGGTTCGTCCGCAACAACGGTTGCACGGCGCAGAATCCGCCCGAGCCGGCGCAGGGCAGCCTCACCCACACCGTCACCGTCTACCAGGGTTGCCGGGCCGGCTATCCGGTGGGATGGGCGGCGTTCGATGCCGGCCACACCCCCGGCCCGGTGGACGGATCGGCCGGTGACTACAACCCCGGTGAGAGGTCGTGGACGCGGCCCGTGGTGTGGGACTTCTTCAGCCAGTTCGGTTCGCCCGCCCCGGCCGCCTCACGCATCGTCGGCGCGCAGTCCGGACGGTGCGTGGACGTGGTGGGCGGCGCCGCCGTCAACGGTGCCGCGACCCAGCTGTGGGACTGCAACGGCGCCGCCAATCAGGGCTGGACCTACACGTCCGCCAGGCAGCTCGCCGGGTTCGGCGGCACCAAGTGCCTGGACGCCAGCGGGCAGGGCACCGCCAACGGCACCGCGGTCATCGTCTGGGACTGCAACGGCCAGGCCAACCAGCAGTGGAGCGTCAACGCCAACGGAACCCTCACCGGCGTCCAGTCGGGACTGTGCCTGGACGCCACCGGCGCGGCCACGGCCAACGGCACCAGGATCAACCTCTGGTCCTGCAACGGCGGCACCAACCAGCAATGGTCGCTGCGATGACCGGGTACGGCGGCAGGCCGATCGCCCGCCGTGCGAGCCGGATCCTGCTCGCCGCCGCGCTGGCCGTCGCGGGAACCGTCGTCCCGCAGGGGCCGGCGCGGGCCGACACCATGCAGTTCCGCGGGGTGAACTGGGCCGACCAGCGGGACAACTTCGTCGACGGGGTGCTCTACGTGTCCGGCCTCGGCTCGGCCGACACCTACGCCTCGGCGGCCACCGTGGGTGATCGGGTGGTCGGGCAGCTCTACTCGATCACCGGCGCCAACACCGTGCGCATGCCGATCAACGAGCCGACCGTGGCCGGCTACTGGAACACCTACACCGGGGCGATCGACCGGGCGCTCACCATGGGCAAGGTGATTCTGGCGTACTGGGCCGTCAGCGGCGGCAGACCCCGGGACACCGCCGCGTACGACCGCATGTGGGACACGGTCGTCGCCCGCTACGCCGGCAACGCCAACGCCTACTTCGAGGTCATCAACGAGCCGTACGGATACTCCACGACGGACCTGAACAACCTGTACAGCGCCTGGCTCGCCCGGCACTCCGGCGTGCCGCGCGGCCGGGTCATCCTCGACGGCGCCGGCCTCGCCCAGAACGTCTCCGCGGTCGGCCAGGACGGCAGGCTCAACGACACCCTGCTCGCCGTCCACGACTACTCGTTCTTCGCCGGATTCGAGGACGAGACCTCGTGGGCCAACCACCTGGCGAGCTCCATCGGCGGCTACGCCGCCCGGACCGTCGCCACCGAGTGGGGCGGGCCGATGGGCCCCGGCAGCAAGAACGGGGTCTCGTACGACACCATCGACTACGACATCCCGAGCGGATCGTTCTTCGCCGACTACCTCCGGGGCGTCAGCGGCAAGCTGCGTGAGCTCGGCGTCGGCGGGGTCTACTGGCCGGGCCTGCGCGACGGCGACTGGTACAGCCTGACCCGGCGCAGCGGCGCCGGACCCGACCTGAACCTGACGCTGACCAACCCGTCCGGGCTGAACCGGCTGCGGTACTCCTGGGGGATCGGCACCGGCGGCAGCACGACGGTCCGCATCGTCGACACCGCCACCGGCCGGTACGCCGACGGCCTGGGTCGTACGGCGGCCGGCTCCGATGTCGGTCAGTCGCCCGCCGGCACCACCATCAACCAGCAGTGGGTGATAGAGAACTCGGGCACCTATGTGCGGGTCAGGAACCGGGGGACCGGGCTGTACCTCGACGGCATGGGCCGGACCGCCAACGGCAGCGCCGTCGGCCAGTATCCCTCGGGAACGTCGGCCAACCAGCAGTGGGCGGTGCTCACCGACGCGAACAACGTGCGGCTGCGCAACCGGGCCACCGGCCTCTACCTCGACGGCATGGGACGCACGACCAGCGGCGCCGGCATCGGGCAGTACGGCGACTCCACGAGCGCCAACCAGCGCTGGAAGATCATCGCCGCGAGTTGACGGCGTCAATGAGGAAGCTCCCAACGAAGGGCAGCCACATGGTCCGTTCCAGACGTACCCCGTACCTCAGATCCCTCCTGGCTGCCCTCGGCGGCGCCGGGGCCATCACTCTCGCCCTGGCCGGCTGCGGCGCAGAGGGCGGAACCACCGCCGGCTCCTACGGATTTCCCCAGGCCGGGCAGGACGACAAGGCCACCATCACGGTCTGGGTCGACGCTGATCGCACGAAGGCCGCCGACGCCTTCAAGAAGGCTCATCCCGAGGTGCCGATCCAGGTCGTGACCTACGACGGCTCGGCGAACGGCTCCAACTCCTTCCGCACCAAGATCCAGCTGTTCGACCGTGCCCAGAGCGGCTGGCCCGACGTGGTGTTCTCGACCCAGAACAACGACGCGGCCTGGGCCAGCCAGAAGAGCAACGGCAAACAGGCGTTCGCCGCCGTCCTCAGCGAGGGACTCGTTCCGAAGGAGACGCTCGACGACTTCACCGCGGGCGCGTTGAACCCCTGTACCGTCGAGGGCAAGGTCTACTGCCTGCGCAACGACCTCGCCCAGGTGGTGCTCTGGTACGACAAGGTCCTGCTGGACGAGTACGGCTACCAGGTTCCGGCGACCTGGCAGGAGTACCAGGCGCTCGGCGAGAAGGCCGCCCGGGAACACCCCGGCACGATCGTGGGCACCGTGGGCGACGCCTGGACGCCGGAGGTCTACTTCTGGGGCAGCAAGTGCCAGGCCAACGACATCACCGGTCCGACGACGGTCACGGTCAACACCACGACGCCGCAGTGCCGGCGCGCGGCCGCCATGCTCGACACCCTGATCAAGAACGGCACCACGCCCAACATCAGCGTCTTCACGCCCGAGTTCGTCAAGAAGTACTCCGGCAAGGTGCTGATGATGCCCGGCCCGGCCTGGTATGCGGGGGCCATCTTCAACAATCCGCAGTCCCTCAAGGTGCCGGCCGGTCAGCTCGGGGTTGCCGCACCGCCGGCCTGGCAGGGTGAGGAGGCCGTGACCGGGAACGTGGGCGGCGGCACCTGGTTCGTCAGCAGCCACTCGAAGAACCTCAAGGCCGCCGAGAGTTTCGTCCGGTTCGCCACCACGGCCGACGAGTACCAGGTCGAGCTCGCCCCCGGTTATCCGGCGCACGCGCCGGCCGCCGACAGGTGGGTGAAGAAGCAGGAGTCGAGCGGCTACTACGCGACCGATCTGCAGGCGGTGGTCAAGGCCGGCACGTCGATCTGGAGCGGCTGGGGCGCCGGGACCTTCAGCCAGGAGGCCATCTGGGCAAAGACGATGACCCCGGCGATCGCCGACGGCAAGAGCCTGGTCACCATGCTTCCGCAATGGCAGGAGGCGATCAGGAATCAGGCACAGGTCGCCGGGTACACGGTCGGATGACGATGGTCGGCGCCGCCCCCGCGGCGACCCTGGTGAAGGACCGGGCGGCCGACCGGCCGCCCGCGCGCCGCGGCAACGCGATGAGCTACGGCTTCGTCTCGGTGTACGCGGTGCTCGCGCTGGCCTTCGGCCTTCTCCCCGCCCTCTACGCCTGCTATCTCGCCTTCACCGACGGCGAGGGCCGCTTCGCGGGATCGGCCAACTTCAGCAAGGTCGTCGGCGACTTCCGCTTCTGGCCCGCGGTCCGGCACGTGGCGCTCTACCTCGTCTGCTGGCTGGTCGCCCTGGTGGTGCTGGTGACCCTGCTGGCCGTCATCGTCCACACCATCAGGGTGCGCTGGCTCAGCCGGACCCTGCGGTCGGTGTTCTACCTGCCCGGCGCCCTGGCCGGCGCGTCCAGCGTGCTGCTGTGGTTGTTCGTCCTCGACCCGACGGCCAGCCCGGTGGGCGGCCTGCTCCGGCTGCTGGGCTTCGACAGCTTCGTGCAGGTCATCGCGCCGGGAAACCTGCCGGTGATCTTCGCGGTGGTTGCCTTCTGGACCGGCGCCGGCGCCTGGATCGTGATCATGTACGGGGCTCTCAACAACATCAGCGCCGACGTCATCGAGGCGGCCCGGGTGGACGGCGCCAACGTCGTCCAGATCGCCTGGCGGATCCAGCTGCCGATGCTGCGAAAGTGGATCTCGTACATGTGCATCATGTCGCTCGCCGCCGGCACCCAGCTGTTCGTCGAGCCGCAGCTGCTCTCCCAGGCCAGCAACGCGGTCGTGCCCAACGACTACTCGCTCAACCAGCTCGCCTACCAGTACGCGTTCCAGCAGAACGACTTCAACGCAGCGGCGGCGATCTCCCTGCTCCTGCTCGTCGTCGCGCTCGCGCTGTCAGCCGTCTTCGTGACGCGCGGCGGCCTGTTCGAGCGGGACTGAATCGATGACCGACGTGGACATCGACGCCCCCTCGTCCCGGCGACCCGGCGTCAGCGGCTGGCGCGGCCGGACGATCGTCACCCTCATCGTGACGGTCTTCGTGCTGTTCTTCGCCATCCCGCTGGTCTGGCTGCTGCTCGCCACGACCAAATCCGCGCGCGGCCTGATCGTCGGCAACCCGTTCGCGCCCGGCAGCGCCGGCGACCTGTCCGCCAACTGGAGCCGGCTGTTCAGCTTCCAGGACGGCGCGGTCACCACCTGGATGACGAACTCGGCGCTGTACGCCCTGGGCGCGCTCGTCATCACCCTTGTCGCCGGCATCCCGGCGGGCTATGCCCTCGCCCTGACTGAGTTCCGCTTCCGGCGGCTGCTGCTGGCGCTGACCCTGGTCGTGATGCTGATACCGAATACCGCGCTCGTCCTGCCGATCTTCCTCGAGCTCAACGTGGTGGGCCTGATCGGCAGTCCGCTGTCGGTGATCCTGCCGATGTCCTTCTTCCCGTTCGGCGTGTACCTGACGTACATCTACTTCTCCACCAGCATTCCGCGCGACCTGCTCGCCGCGGCCCGGATCGACGGATGCCGGGAGTTCCAGGTGTTCACCAGGATCGCCCTGCCGCTGGCCGCGCCGGTCGTGGCCCTGGTGGCGTTCTTCAGCTTCGTGCAGAACTGGAACAACTTCTTCCTGCCCTTCGTGATGCTGCCCTCCAGCGACGGCTATCCGGTCCAGGTCGGACTGACCTCGCTGCTCGCCTCGACCCCGGCGTTCAATCCCAGTTCGGCCGGGTCGCAGTCGGTGCAGTTGCCGACGCTGGCCCTGGCGACGGTGGTGTCGGTGCTGCCGGTGCTCATCGTCTTCCTCGTGTCCCAGCGGTTCCTGGTCGCCGGCATGACCGCCGGCGGTACCAAGGAGTGAGCCCCATTTCATCGGACGAGGAGCCACCATGAAAATCACCGGCTACCGCAGCCTGCTGACCGAGTACGACTGGGGCCGGCTGACCGGCGACGCCAACGGCGTGATGCCCGAGCCGCGCACGCAGGTCCACGTGCTGGTCGTCGAGACCGACGACGGGCTCGAGGGTATCGGTGTCGGCGCGCACGGCGACATCGACCGGGTCTTCGGCGCCGTCGAGGGCGAGGACCCGCGGGCCGTCACCGCGCTCTACGATCGCATGCTGAGCTGGGTTTTCAAGACCGGCCATGCCGGTGCGGCGTTCGGTGCGATCGGCGCCGTCGACATGGCGCTCTGGGACCTCAAGGCGAAGGCCGCCGGCGAGCCGCTCTGGCGCACCCTCGGCGGGCTGGACCGGTTCGTGCCGGGCTACGCCTCCGGCCTGGACATCGCCCTCGACGACGACGCGCTGGTGCGCCTGTACGAGCGCTACGCGGAGCACGGCTTCAGCTCGGCCAAGCTCAAGGGCGGCCACGACGTCACCCACGACCTGCGCCGGCTGGTGGCGGTCCGCGACGTCCTGAGCCGCAACTCGGCCCACCCGGCGCTGATGCTCGACGCCAACGAGTCCTGGAGCCGCACGCAGGCGGTCCGCTTCGTGAGCGAACTGGAGCGTACCGTCGATCTCACCTGGATCGAGGAACCGGTGCGCCGATGGGACACGGCGGGCCTGGCCTCGGTGCGACAGCACGTCCGCGCGGGCGTGGCGACCGGCGAGAACCTCACCGGCCTGGAGCAGTACCGGCCGTTGTTCGACGCCGACGCCGTCGACATCGTCCAGGTCGGCAACGTCTGGGGCATCACGCACTTCCTGCGGGTGGCCGCGGTCGCGCACAGCCGCGACCTCCCGGTGAGCCCGGTGGCCTATCACGCCAACCCGGTGGCGCACGCCGCGGCCGCGGTCCCGAACCATCTCTGCTTCGAGGTTCAGCACCTCGACGCTCCCATCGGGCTCGAGATCGACCAACAGGTGATGGACGGCGGAATCGTCCTCGGCGACGAGCCGGGCATCGGCATCCGGGTGGACCAGGAGCGGATCGCCGCGGTCCGGGCGGTCGACCCGGTGGCCGGCAGCCCCGGGCCGCACATCCGCCCGGGGCGCGCCGGGCTGCGGCTGGTTGCCGACACCCGGTGGGTGACCACGATCGGCGAGGCCGCGGCGGGAGCTACGGGGCGTCCTCCTGCGGTGCTGCCGGGCGACGCCGATGCCAGGATTTGACGATGTGGTCACGCATCTCCCGCTCCGCCCCGGCGACGTCGTGCCGGGCGATGGCATCGACCACCCGGCCGTGCTCCTCGAGGGTCGACTCGAACGCTCCCTCGTAGCCGAGTCCGTGATACCGGTTGCTCTCCAGCGCGCGACGGTACAGACGTTTGGTGATGTTCTCCGCCAGCCGGTTGCCGGAGATCTCCATGACCGTGAAGTGGAAGACCACATCCTCCTGCCGGAAGGCGTCGCTCTCCTGCCGCATCTCGCGCATGCCGTCCAGCACGTGCTCGATGCGTGACAGTTCCTCCTTGGTGTGACGGGCGGCGACCGCGCCGGCCATGGCCGATTCCAGGCTGCCCCGGACGATCGTGAGCTCGTCGAGGATGCTCAGCGAATCGTCGTTCTCGATGAGGGCGGAGAGGATGCTGAGATCCAGCATGTTCCACGACCCGGACCGGGCGACCTGGGTGCCGCGGCCCTGGGTGACGACGATCAGCCCCTTCTCCTCCAGCCGTTTCACCGACTCACGGATCACGGTGCGGCTCACCCCGAAGTGCTCGCTCAGCGGACCTTCGGGGGGCAGCAGGCCGCCTTCCGGGATCTGGCCCGTGACGATGAGCTCGACAAGCTCGTTCGTCACCGCGACACCTAGGCGTTCGGAGCGGCGTCGGGGAGGAAACGCGAACTGCTCGGGCGGGGCGGCCATGACCGCAATATACGTGGCCTGAGCCGTGCGGGGCGCTCCGCTGCGAGCCCGCGCGGCCGAGGCGGAGGTCCACCGCGACGCCCGCCGCGACCGGGCCGGCTGCCGGGCGTCAACGTCGCGGGAGAACCAGCAGCGTGATGGAGTTCGCCGGGTACGTCGCATCGATGGTGCGCCGGTGCACCGCGAGGTCCTCGCCGCGGACGATCGACGTGAGATCGGCCGGGCTGTAGGTGAACCGCTGGGCCGTGCCGTCGCCGGGGAAGCCGTCGACCGACAGCGGTGCCGGCAGGTCGCCGTCCGTCTTGTTGATGATCATGAGGGTCAGTGCCTTGTCGGCGGAGCGCTGCGCGGCGTAGACGGCCAGCCGGCCCTGATCGCTGCTGGCGGACGAGACGCTCACGTCGCCGAAGCGACCCCCCGCGCGGTCGTAGTCGCGGTACATCCGGAACGCGTAGGCGCCGGGTTGCTCCGGCTGGGGTTCGCCCCAGATGGTGGCGAGATCGAGACCCTCGCGCCCGAAGATTCCGAGAACCTCGGCCTGCGCCAGCGCGCCGTTGATGTCGTTCAGCGCACCCCAGTTGTATTCGGTGATGGCGACCTTGGTGCCGGGGTAGTACTGCGCGACCCACGCCTTCATCGTGCGGATGAACTGCAGCGGCGGCGCGTTGACGCCGCTCGGGCCGATCCAGGACTCCTCGACGTAGGTGGGATCCCACAGCGAACGGGTGGACCGCAGCCGCAGCGCGTCGGACTCGGGGTCGGTGCCACCGCCGATCTGCGGGTAGTAGTGCTGGTCGAAGTAGTTGAGCGTGCGCAGGCCGCCGTGGGCGTCGCTGAAGCCCTTCATGTTCTTCAGGTACCACTGCGAGAGGTTGAGGCCGCCGTGTGCCGCCGCGTCGGCACCCGGCCCGCACCCGTCCAGCCCGGACGCGACCCATTCGCAGTAACCCCAGCCCGAGGGGCCGAGCACCGCCGCGCTCGGGTCGGCCGCCTTGATCGCCGCGGCGGTCGCCGTGCTCTTGGCGCCCAACTCGTCGTACGACACCGCCTCGGGGTGCACGTCGCGGTGCGTGGAGCTCCACAGCACCGGCTCGTTGTCGAGCTCGTAGATCCGCACACCGCCGTGGTTCGCGGCGCCGAACTGGCTCACCAGGTGCGACACCATGTCACCGGCGAAGGACGCGTCGACCCGGACCGAGGTGTCGGCCGGATCCGCGCCGGTGAGGTTCGCACCGTCGAGCTTGCCGTTGCCGCAGTTGGCGTCCCACTGGTCGAACCCGTCCTGCGCCGGGAAACGGGTCGCCGGGAAGCCGCAGGCGAAGGGGTGTGACGAGGGCGAGTCCTTGGCCACCCAGCCGATCATCGGCACGGCGACGACCTGTTTGGTGCCGCGGTCCCGGTTGGTCTTGACGAACGACTCCACCGTGTTGTCCGGTCCGGCGACGATGTTCTCGAAGTACCAGTCGCTGCCGGTGTTGTAGGTGTGGTTCGTGAAGTTGTAGCGGCTGCTCGCATTGCCGCCCCAGCGTGCGACCGGCATGCCGATCTCCGCGGCGAACGCCGGATCGGCTCCGTTCAGGCCGTAGATGTCCGCACTGATCGGATGCCGGGCGCCGGCGGCGTTCACCGACAGCGTCAGCCCGGCGGCTGCTGCGGCCGGGCCCGGCAGGGCCTCGGCGGCCGAGGTGGCCGCCACGAGTGACACCACGACACCGATGGCCGTGGCCGATCGAGACCTGCGCCGCCGTCGAGGACCCATCACGTCTCCCGCTGTCGATCGAATGATAGATGCCGGTCAATGGAAAGAGTGACCGCCCGCCGCGCGGGAGTCAAGCGGCGCGAGCAATGCCGCCGACGGAGATTGGGACGAACCGGCGAAGTGAAAACTGTTACGAATCCAGTGGTGAGGGGTTGTCCGGCGAATTCGTGAAGATGAACGGAGAGAAAGCGTTATGGGCGCCGGTCAGTAGGAGTCGTGTCGTCGGAAACTAGCCTGGCGGTCGGCCCGCAAGCCGTCCTGAGCAGTCATCTTGCCGCCCGTTCCAGGCGAGGCAAGCCATTGATAGATTTCCTTCCTTGAATGTCAGGCAATACTCTGGCAATCTCGCGACATGGGTTGTTAACGTTCTCATGCCGCGCTCGAAAGGGGCACCGTGAAACTGCGCATCCTCGCCCTCATCCTGCCGGCCCTCGCCGTGCTCTCCCTGATTCCGGTGCCGGCTCGGGCCGACAACCCGATCGTCCAGACCATCTACACCGCCGACCCGGCGCCGCTGGTTTACAACAACCGCGTCTACCTCTACACCGGGCACGACGAGGACAACTCCACGTACTTCACGATGAAGGAGTGGCGGGTCTGGTCGTCGGCCGACATGGTCAACTGGACCGACCACGGCTCGCCGCTCGATCTGGCCGACTTCAGCTGGGCCAGTGCCAACGCCTGGGCCGGGCAGACCGTCCACCGCAACGGCAAGTTCTACTGGTACGTGCCGATGACCGTGCGTGCCACCGGCGCGATGGGCATCGGTGTGGCCGTCTCGGACAGCCCGACCGGGCCGTTCACCGACGCGATCGGCCGTCCCCTGGTCAGCAACGGCCAGATCGACCCGACCGTGTTCATCGACGACGACGGCCAGGCCTACCTCTACTGGGGAAACCCCGATCTCTGGTACGTGCGGCTCAACGCCGACATGACCTCGTACTCGGGGAGCCCGGCGAAGATCCAGCTGACCACCGCCGGCTTCGGCACGCGAACCGGGGACGCCAGCCGGCCTACCCTGTTCGAGGAGGGGCCGTGGGTCTACAAGCGTGGCGGCCTCTACTTCCTCGTCTTCGCCGCGAAGTGCTGCTCGGAGTTCATCGCCTACTCAACCGGGACCGGGCCGACCGGGCCGTGGACGTATCGCGGGACGGTCATGGCGACCCAGGGGAGCAGTTTCACCAACCATCCCGGCGTGATCGACTTCAACGGGGGTTCGTACTTCTTCTATCACAACGGCGCGTTGCCCGGCGGCGGCGGATACACCCGCTCGGTCGCGGTGGAGAAGTTCGCCTACCGCTCCGACGGCACGATCCCGACGATCACGATGACCGGCACGGGCGCACCGCAGATCGGCACGCTCGATCCGTACGTCCGCCAGGAGGCCGAGACCATCGCCTGGGAGAGCGGGGTGGAGACGGAGCCCGCCGCCGAGGGCGGCCTGAACGTCGGCTTCATCGACAACGGCGACTACCTGAAGGTCAAGGGGGTCGGCTTCGGCGCCGGCGCGGGTTCGTTCACGGCCCGGGTGGCGTCCGGCGCGAGCGGCGGCAAGGTGGAGGTGCGCCTGGACAGCGCGACCGGCACCCTCGCCGGCACCTGCACGGTCGCCGGCACCGGCGGCTGGCAGGCGTGGACGTCGGTGACCTGCCCGGTCAGCGGCGCCGCCGGGACCCACGACCTGTATCTGCGGTTCACCGGCGGCAGCGGTCATCTGATGAACCTCAACTGGTGGCAGTTCACCGCGGCCGGCGACCCGACGACCGAGCCGCCGCCGCCGTCGACGTCGCCGCCGGTACCCACCGGTGGTTGCAGCGCCGATTACCGCACGACCAACACCTGGTCGGGAGGGTTCCAGGGGGAGGTGACCGTGACCGCCGGCAGCGCGGCGATCGGAGGCTGGACGGTCCGGTGGCCGCTGGGCAGCGGCCAGACGATCGGTCAGGCGTGGAACGGCACGCTGGTCAGCGGGGCGTCGACCGCGGCCGTGAGCAACGCGTCGTGGAACGGGGCACTCGGTGCCGGCGCCTCCACCACGTTCGGGTTCCTCGCCTCGGGCCCGCCCGCCACGCCGGTGATGAGCTGCGCCGTGTCTCCGTGAGGCCGGTGCGCAGAGGGGAACGAAGGGGAACCCGGGTGCCGCCGGAGAGATCCCGGCGGCACCCGGGGCGTGGATCGCCCGGGCCGTCCGCCGGCGCCTGGCGCGCCGCCCGGAGCCGGTAGGCACATCTCAACCGCAAGGAGCCGACATGACCGTCACCCAGCACTCGGCGTCCCGGCGAAGGCGCCTGTTCGTCACCACCGTCCTGAGCCTGATGCTGGCCGGTACGCTCGCCGCCGCCACCGGCGGTGCCGCGTCCGCAGCCGTCGTCGGCACGCCCACCCGGATCACCGGGGCCCAGTCCGGCCGGTGCCTCGACATCCCCGGCTCGAGCACGGCGAACGGCGCACAGGCGCAGCTGAACGACTGCACCGGAGCCGCCAACCAGTCCTGGACGTACACCAGCACCCAGCAGCTGACCGTCTACGGCAACAAATGCCTGGACGCGTCCGGCCGCGGCACCAGCAACGGGACCGCCGTGGTGATCTGGGACTGCAACGGCCAGACCAACCAGCAGTGGACCATCAACGGCGACGGCACGATCGTCGGTGTCCAATCCGGACTCTGCCTCGACGCCAACGGTGCGGGCACCGCCAACGGCACCAAGATCATTCTCTGGTCCTGCAACGGCCAGGCCAACCAGCGCTGGACGCAGACCACCACCTCGACCCCGACCGGGGCGCCGTGCGACATCTACGCCGCCGGCGGAACGCCCTGCGTGGCGGCGCACAGCACCGTGCGCGCGCTGTACGGGTCGTACCGCGGAAACCTATACCAGGTCCGGCGCGGCTCGGACAGCGCGACCAGAAACATCGCCACCCTGAGCGGCGGTGCGGCCGACGCCGCCGCCCAGGACGCCTTCTGCTCCGGCGCCACCTGTGTGATCACCGTCGTCTACGACCAGTCCGGGCGCGGCAACGACCTGTGGTACCAGGGGTCGTCGGCCGTACCGGGGTCGCCGCAGAGCAGCCCGGCGCGCGCCACGACGGAATCGCTGACCGTCGGCGGGAGCAAGGCGTACTCGCTCTACATCAACCCGGGCAACAGCTACTGGCGCGACGGGCACGCGACCGGCGTTCCCACCGGCAGCGCACCCGAGGCCGCGTACATGGTTACCAGCGGCACACACGTCAACAGCGGCTGCTGCTTCGATTACGGCAACAGCGAGACCACCAGGAAGGCGGACGCGGCCGGCGCCATGGACGCCATCAACTTCGGCCGGCAGTGCTGGTTCGGCGGCTGCTCGGGAACCGGCCCCTGGGTCCAGGCCGACCTCGAGTGGGGCCTGTTCCCCGGCGGCAGCTCCTCCTGGAACCCCAACCAGCGTGCCTTCACGAGCAAGTTCGTGACGGCGATGCTGAAGAACAACGGCACCTCACGCTTCGCGCTCAAGGGCGGCGACGCCCAGTCGGGCGGTCTCGCGACGCTGTGGGACGGCGCGCTCCCGTCCGGCTACAGCCCGATGCGGAAGCAGGGTGCGATCGTGCTGGGCAGCGGCGGGGACTGCTGTAAGCCGGACGGCGGCGCCAACCAGAGCGCGGGCACCTTCTACGAGGGAGCCATCGTGTCCGGTTACCCCACCGACGCGACCGACAACGCCGTCCAGGCCGCCATCACCGCGGCGGGCTACCGCTGAACGCACGGGTACGTGCCGAGCAACCCGGCACCGTGCCGACAATGCACAGCGTCACCGTGACGAGCCGTGTTTCGCGGCGATGTTAACCTTCACAAGTTTGCGATCCGGATGGGAAGTACGAGCACAGAACTTCTGTCGCTTGGTGAATGCATCAGACGCCGAGAAAGTGTTATGTGAGGCCTGCGGCCGGTGTCGCGGTTCTGTATTACCGACGCCGGCTTCAGGCCGATAAGGGGCCTTTCACGCCCGGTTGCATCCGAAATATGGGCTGCCCTCGATGGCTCACCCGACCCCGTGTGCCCCGATGGGAGCTGGTCCGAGTTCGACCGTTTCAAATCGACGGCCGTCATTTGACTGGAGCGTTGGTTAACGCTAACTTCACGACGACGTAACCCACCTGAGCGGTGATTACGGAAAGTCATGACGGGCACCGCGAGGCGGCCTTGACGGAAGGAACCGACTTCATGACAACGCGAGTGGACCGGCCGGACGACCTGCCGCACCGACCGTGGCGATCTCGCGGCTGGGCCGGCGCAGCGGCTCTGCTGCTGGCGCTCGCCGGCGTGCTGACCGTGCTCCCCGCGCCGGCGCAGGCCGCGACGGCGATCACCGTCAACGGCTCGTCCGGCGGGCGGGTGTTCGACGGCGTCGGCGCGATCAGCGGCGGGGGCGGCAACAGCCGCCTGCTGGTGGACTACCCCGAACCGCAGCGCAGCGACATCCTCGACTACCTCTTCAAGCCCGGCTACGGCGCGGCGATGCAGATCATGAAGGTGGAGATCGGCGGCGACACGAACTCGACGTCCGGGGCGGAGCCGAGTCACGAGCACACCCGGGGCGCGGTGAACTGTGACCGTGGCTACGAGTGGTGGATGATGGGCCAGGCCAAGGCCCGCAACCCGGCCATCAAGCTCGTCGGGTTGTCGTGGGGAGCGCCGGGGTGGATCGGCAACGGCAACTTCTGGTCCAACGACTCGATCGACTACCTGATCGCGTGGCTCGGATGCGCCAGCTCCCACGGCCTGACGATCGACTACCTCGGCGGCTGGAACGAACGCGGCCGCGACCTGAACTGGTACAAGAACCTGCGCTCGGCGCTGAACTCCCGCGGGTACGCCGGCGTGAAGATCGTGGCATCGGACGACTTCGGCTGGGGCTCGGCGGACGACGCGCTGCGCGACCCCGCGTTCGGAGCCGCCGTCTCCGTGTACGGCAGCCACTACGTCTGCGGATACCGCAGCGCGCAGACCAGCTGCCCCAGCTCGGCCAACGCCGTGAACTCCGGCAAGACCCTGTGGGCCAGCGAGAACGGTTCCGACGACTACAACGCCGGCGCGCAGGCCCTGGCCCGCGGCATCAACCGTGACTACATCGACGGCAAGATGACCGCGTACCTGAACTGGCCGGTCATCGCCGCGATCACGCCGAACATCCCCTGGGCCACCACCGGCGTCGCGGTGGCGCCGCAACCCTGGTCCGGCTACTACTCGATCGGCCGCAGCGCCTGGGTCATGGGCCACACGACCCAGTTCACCGCGCCGGGATGGCGGTATCTCGACAGCTCCTCCGGCTACCTCGGCGGTAATCGCAACAACGGCAGCTACGTGTCGCTGAAGGCCCCGAACAACAGCGACTACAGCACCATCATCGAGACGATGGACGCCGGTTCGGCACAGGACCTCCAGTTCAGCGTCGCCGGCGGGCTGTCGACCGGAACCGTGCACGTGTGGTCCACCAACGTCAGGTCGAGCAATGCGGCCGACCACTTCGTCCGGCGCAACGACATCACCCCGTCCAACGGCTCGTACTCCCTGACCGTCCAGCCCGGCTACGTCTACAGCATCACCACCACGACCGGACAGGGAAAGGGCACCGCGACCAGCCCCGCGCAGGGCGTGTTCCCGTTGCCGTACAGCGACGACTTCGACGGCTACCAGACCGGGCGCGAAGCGAAGTACCTGTCGGACCATCAGGGCTCGTTCGAGGTGACCTCGTGCGGGGCCGGTCGTACCGGTCAGTGCGTACGCCAGATGTCGGAGCAGGCGCCGATCTTCTGGACCTCGGGCCACGCCGAGCCGTTCACCCTGCTCGGTGACGTCAACTGGCGCAACTACACCGTCTCCTCCGACGTCATGCTGGAGAAGAGCGGCTACGTCCAGCTCGTCGGCCGAGCCGGCAACTACAACCACGACGGCCCGCAGAACCTCAACGCCTACTACCTGCGAGTCGCCGACAACGGGTCGTGGTCCATCCGCGGCAACAACACCGGCGGCACCCAGCGGACCCTGGCGAGCGGGACCACGGCGGCCCTCGGCACCGGCCGCTGGCACAAGCTGTCCCTCACGCTCAACGGCAACACCCTGACCGCCGCCGTCGACGGCGCCACCCTCGGCAGCGCCTCGGACTCGGCGTTCGTCGCCGGCCAGATCGGTTACGCCACCGGGCAGGGCGTGACGGCCCAGTTCGACAACCTGTCCATCACCCCGGTCGGCACCGGGCCCAGCCCCACCGGTGAGATCCGCGGCGCGGGCTCCAGCCGCTGCCTGGACGTCAACGGGCAGAGCCAGTCCGACGGCGCGACCGTCCAGATCTGGGACTGCAACGGCGGCGCCAACCAGAGCTGGACGGCGACCTCCAGCAACCAACTGACCGTGTACGGCAACAAGTGCCTCGACGCCGCGGCCGCGTCCGCCGGTGCCCAGGTCCGGATCTGGTCCTGCAGCGGTGGGGCCAACCAGCAGTGGCGGATCAACGCCGACGGCACCATCACCGGTGTCCAGTCCGGCCTGTGCCTGGACGTCACCGGCCAGGGGACGGCCAACGGCACGTCCGTCGCGCTGTGGACGTGCAACGGCGGCAGCAACCAGCGATGGATCAGGTCATGATCGGCGGCGTCGGAAGGTCGCTGCTGGCAGCCGCCGTGGCGATCGCCGCCACCTCGCTGGTCGCGACCGTGACCGCGACGCCCGCCGCGGCCGCGGCCGCGGTCCAGGCGACCTTCTATGTCGCCCCGGACGGCGATGACGGCAACGCGGGATCCATCACGTCACCGTTCCGCACGGTGCAACACGCGCGGGACGTGGTCCGCACGGCGAAGAGCACCATGACCGGTGACATCTACGTCTATCTGCGCGGCGGAAGCTATCCGGTGAACAGCACCATCGAGTTCGGGCCGGGCGACTCCGGCACCGGCGACTACCGGGTTGTCTATGCCGCCTACCCGAACGAGACGCCGGTGCTCGAGGGCGGAGTGCGGGTGACCGGGTGGACCCAGCACAGCGGCAACATCTGGAAGGCCCCGCTGGACCGAGCCGGCAAGCTCCGCGCGCTCTATGTCAACGACAAGCGGGCGGTCATGGCCTCGAAGACGGTGAACTCGCTCGGCTGCTACGGCACCTACGCCATCACCGCCGGGCAGGCCGCGTGGGCGTGGGAATCGGGATCGCAGTGCGCCGGCGCCAAATACAATACGGCCGACTTCCCGGCCATCGCCGCGAATCAGGACGACCTCGAGATCGAGACCGCGACCACCTGGACCTCGGCCATCGTGGGCGTTCGGCAGGTGACCACCGACGGCGGCAACAGGGTGGCGCTGTTCCAGCAGCCGGGCGCGGCGATCGCCCAGGGCTCCTACAACGGCAACGCGCAGGTCGGCGGCGCCCACAAGCTCACGAACGCGTACGAGTTCCTGGACGCGCCGGGCGAGTTCTACTTCGACAAGACCGCCCGGACGGTCTACTACTACAAGACCGCCGCCGAGAACATGTCGACGGCTACGGTCTTCGCACCCGCCGACGTGCCCACCGTGCTGCGGATCGCCGGCGCCTCGACAAGCAGCCACGCGCGCAACCTCACGTTCTCCGGTCTCACGGTGCAGCACTCCGACTGGAACCTCATGAACGTGGCCGGCTCGGTGTTCAAGCAGGCGCAGCAGGGCAATCTCAGCGCGATCGCGTACGCGAAGCAGAACTTCCACGCGTACTACTACCGCAATGTGGATCTGACGCCGGGCATCGTCCAGCTGCAGAACGCCGACGGGATCGTGTTGCAGCGCAACCGGATCCAGCACACCGGGGCCGACGGGATCAGCCTCGTCAACGACGTGCAGAACAGCCGGCTCACCGGCAACTACACCAGCGACGTCGCCGGATCGGCGGTCTCGGTGGGGCATCCGCAGCACGTCTACATCGGCGACTACACGTCGGCCAACCACGAGCGGTTCCCGGCCCAGGTGGAAGGACTCTGCAGGAACATCGAGATCAAGAACAACTATCTGTACGACAGCGCGGTCCTGTTCAACGGGCACAGCCCGATCTCGGCGTACTTCGTCGACACGCTGACGGTGCAGCACAACCGGATCGAGAAGGCGCCCTGGGCCGGCATCACCCTCGGCTGGGGGTGGTGGAACTTCGACGGCTCCGCGGGCTCGATCGCGCCCAACCGGCCCACCACGACGGCGCGGAACAACACCATCAGCCACAACCAGATCGTCGACACGGTGCAGCGTCTCGGTGACACCGCACCCATCTACACGCTCGGCAGCCAGCCGGGCACCACCGTCACCGACAATTACCTGCAGGGCGTTCCGTCCGGCCACAGGTACGGCCTGCATCCGGACGAGGGCTCCGCCTATCTCACCTTCCGCGACAACGTGCTCAGCGTCGACAAGAACGTCACCTGGCTCATCAACTCCGACGACTTCGGCCGCAAGCACGATCTGAGCATCACGCAGACGTACGGGCCGATCAACAAGGTCTCCAACAAGAACCTGCCGAACAGCACGATCCAGGACATCCTCGTCTCGTCCGACTACGTCTGGCCGGCGGCCGCCTACGGCATCGCCGTGAACTCGGGACTGGAAGACTCCTTCCGGGACATCATCCCGCCGGGCAACATTTCCTTGCCGGACTACGTCCTGCCGGCCAGCACGTTCGTCGGCAGCGGGACGTCATCGATCCGGATTCGCGGCACCGGCGACGCGAGCAGAAGGATCTGGCTGGCGCCCTCCGGCACCACGAGCTTCGCCGCCGGGCCGACGATGACCACCGCGGACGGCACCGCGACCTCGATCGCGGTTCCGCCGGCGGCGGGTGACTACCGGCTCTTCGTCCTCGACGCCCAGGGCAATCGATCGGCCGAATCCACGTCGATCGTCCGGCAGCAGGGCGGCGGTCAGCAGAGCGGGCAGATCGTGGGCGGCCAGTCGGCGCGGTGCATCGACGTGCCCGGCGCCACGACCGCCAACGGCACCCAGCTGCAGCTGTGGGACTGCGACGGCAGCGCGAAGCAGCGATGGTCCTACACCACCGGCAGACAGCTGACGGTGTACGGAAACAAGTGCCTGGACGCCTCCGGGAACGGCACGGCGAACGGCACCGCCCTCATCATCTGGGACTGCCATGGCGGGCTCAACCAGCAGTGGAACGTCAACGCCGACGGAACCATCACCAGCGCCCAGTCCGGGCTGTGCGTCGATGCCAGCAACGCCGGCACCGCGAACGGCACCAAGACGATCCTCTGGTCGTGCAACGGCGGCGCGAACCAGCGCTGGACCCTGCGCGGCTGACCGACCTCGAGAAGGAGGAGTACCGATGAGCCAACTGCCGAAACGCCGTAACCACGGTCGCGCCCGACTGCTCGCCGGCGGCTTCCTCGCCGTGGTGACCGTCGTGGCGTCGGTGGCCGTTGCCACCCTCGCCCGTGCCGATCTCAGCGGCCCGCCCGGTACCACGCTGAAGGCGGCCGCCGAGCGCAGCGGTCGCTACTTCGGCGCCGCCATGGGCGGAGACCGGCTCGGCGACGCGGGATTTCTCGCGATAGCGAACCGCGAGTTCGACATGATGACGGCGGTCAACGAGATGAAGCCGGACGCGACCGAGCCCAGCAGCGGCCAGTTCGACTTCCGGGCCGGCGACGCGATCTACAACTGGGCCGTTCAGCACGGCATGCGAGTCCGGGGCCACACCCTGGCCTGGCACGCCCAGCAGCCGAGGTTCTGGGGCAGCCTCAGCGGCGGCAGCCTGCGCGCCGCGATGATCGAGCACATCAACGGCGTCATGGCGCACTACCGGGGCAAGCTCGCCTACTGGGACGTGGTCAACGAGGCCTTCGCCGAGAACGGCAGCCGGCGGTCGTCGAATCTGCAGTCCACCGGAAACGACTGGATCGAGGTGGCGTTCCGGACCGCGCGGGCCGCCGACCCCGGCGTGAAGCTCTGCTACAACGACTACAACATCGAGAACTGGACCTACGCCAAGACGCAGGGCGTCTACAACATGATCCGGGACTTCAAGTCCCGTGGCGTCCCGGTGGACTGCGTCGGTCTGCAGACCCACTTCACCGGCGGCAGCTCGCTGCCGGGCAACTTCCAGCAGACTCTGTCGAGCTTCGCCGCCCTGGGGGTGGACGTGGCGCTGACCGAGGCCGACGTCACCAACGCCTCAACCAGCCAGTACGCCGGGCTGACCCAGGCCTGCGTGAGCGTTCCCCGCTGTGTCGGCATCACGACCTGGGGCGTGCGGGACAGCGACTCCTGGCGCGGGGGCGAGAACCCGCTGCTGTTCGACCGCAACAGCAATCCCAAGGCCGCGTACACGTCCGTTCTCAACGCCCTCAACGCCGCCTCCACCGTGGTGCCGGGGACGAGCACGCCGCCGAGCACCCCGCCCGACACGCCGCCGGGCACCGGGCAGCCGGGCGCCTGCACCGCGACGTTCCGCATGGTCAGCACCTGGGGCGGCGGCTTCCAGGGCGAGGTCACCGTGGCCAACAACGGTTCCGCCGCCATCGACGGCTGGACCGTGCGGCTGACCCTGGCCGCCGGGCAGAGCATCGTCAACGTCTGGAACGGCACCGCCACCGGCACCACCGGCGCCGTCAGCGTCCGGAACGCCGCGTACAACGGCTCCGTCGGCGCGAACGCCTCGACCAGTTTCGGCTTCGTGGCGAACGGAAGCTCCGCCGCGGCCCCCGGTGACCTCTCCTGTACCAGCCCCTGACCGGCGGACGGTCAACCGGGTGCCTGCGCGGCGGAGCGAGCCGGCCCGCCGCGCAGGTGCCGGTGGCCGGGGTCTGCGATCCCTTCGGCCTAGACTTCGGCCGGCTACTGGGGTTCGTACCCCGATTCACCGTCATCGGAGGGCATCATTTCCACCGTCAACGCCATTGCCGCGCCGTCCGCGACCGAGCCGCTCGTGCGCACCACCATCGAGCGCCGCGAGGTCGGCCCGCGTGATGTCCGGATCGAGATCAGCTATGCCGGCATCTGCCACTCCGACATCCACACCGTGCGCGGAGAGTGGGGCAGGGTGCCCTACCCGCTCACCGTCGGTCACGAGATCGTCGGGCATGTCACCGCGGTCGGCGCCGAGGTCACCAGGCACACGATCGGGGACCGGGTCGGCGTCGGCTGCCTGGTCAACTCGTGTCGCGAGTGCGAGAACTGCCGCCTCGGGCAGGAGCAGTACTGCTTGACCGGCAACACCCAGACGTACGGGGCAGTCGACCGCGACGGCACCATCACCCAGGGCGGCTACTCGACGCACGTGGTGGTCGACGAGGACTTCGTGCTGCGCGTGCCGACGGCGATCCCGCACGAGGCCGCCGCGCCGTTGCTGTGCGCGGGCGTGACCACGTATTCGCCGCTGGCGCATTGGAACGCCGGCCCCGGCACGAAGGTCGCCGTCGTCGGCCTGGGTGGCCTCGGCCATATGGCGGTCAAGATCGCCGCGGCGATGGGTGCCGAGGTCACCGTGCTGTCGCAGACCCTGGGCAAGAAGGACGACGGGCTGCGCTTCGGCGCCGGGAGCTACTACGCCACCAGCGACCCGGCGACCTTCGAGGTGCTGAGCAACACCTTCGACCTGATCGTCAACACGGTCAGCGCGCCCATCGACATGTCGGCCTACCTCGGCCTGCTGCGGCTCGACGGCACCCTGGTCAGCGTCGGCGCCCCTCCCGAGCCGCTGGCTGTGCCGGTCTTCGCGCTGTTCGGCAACCGCCGCTCGTTCGCCGGGTCGAGCATCGGCGGCATCGAGGAGACCCAGCGGATGCTCGACTTCTGCGCCGAGCGCGGCATCGCTCCCGAGGTGGAGGTCATCGGCGCCGATGCCGTCAACGACGCCTATGAGCGGGTCCTCGCCTCCGACGTTCGCTACCGGTTCGTCATCGACATCGACTCCTTGCGCTGAGCTGTCCGCCGTGCCCGGCCCGCGATGCGGCCGGGCACGGTCTCACTCGAGGTCTGGCATCTCGCGGCGCGTGTCGCCGGCTCAGCGGCCCCAGAGGCGCCAGGTCTGGTTGAGGGGGCTGCCCTGGCCCGCCGGGTTGCAGGTCCACTGGATGACCGCGGCGTGGGCGGCGGTGGAGACGCCGCTGACGTCCACGCATTTGCCGCTGTGCCGGGCGACCAGCTGGTAGTCGTGGGAGTCGCTGCCGCCGTAGGTCACCCTGCGGAGCGTGAACTGCTGGTTGGTGCCGCCGCCGCAGGACCATTGCCGGATCGCCGTGCCGTCGGCGGTGGAGCCCCCGGCGACTTCGAGGCACTTGCCGGACTGCTGATTGACGACCGTGTACGTGTCGGCTCCGCCGGCGACCGGGCGGAAGTTCCACAGCTGCTGGTCGCCGCCCTCGCAGTAGTACTGCTGCTGCGGGTTGCCGTCGGCGGCGCCGAGGTTGGTGTTGTCGAGGCACTGCTGCGAATGCTGGGCGACCGCCACGGACTGGAAGCTCCCATCCGACGGGGGCAGCAGGGTCACGGTGAAGGTGTCGTCGGCGTTGGTGTGCGCCAGGTTGACGGTGGTGGCGTTGCCGGAGAGGGTGACGACCGCGTTCGTGACCGTGATCGGGCCCGGCACGGCGCCGCCGCCGTTGTACGGGATGCGCTGCACGAGCACGCGTACCTGGTTGTTCTGCACCACGCCGCTGGTGGTGTCGAGGCGTTGCAGGTTGACGGCGATGTTGCCGGTGGTGCCGCCGCCACCGACGAGGACCTTGGCGCCGCCGCCGGTCTTGGTGGCGAAGGCGTCGTAGGCGGGGCTGGGCGTGGTGGAGACGATCTGGCCGGTCTGCGAGCCGTAGAAGCGGTAGACCCACCACTCGCCCTTGGGCTGGTGCTGACCGGCGGAGTTGCGGATCAGCAGGTTGCCGAGGTCGTTGTGCAGGTTGTTGGTGCTGGCCCAGTTGGCGCGTAGCCCGTCGGCGCCGGCGCGTTCGAGCCGGGCGATGTACCAGGAGCCGTCGCCGGGGTTCTGCTCGCTGGTGCCGCCGTATTCGTTGATCTGGTACGGGCGGGGGTGGGCGATGCCGCGGGCGCCGAGCGTGGTGTCGGCCGCGGCGACGTTGGCGACCGGATCGCTGGGCAGGCTGTGCCAGCTGATGATGTCGGGCACGGTGTTGCTGGACCTGACGTAGTCGAGATACTGACCCCACCAGGTGCCGGCGCCGGTGGTGGGCACTCCGGCGAGGCTGGGTCCGACGATGAGCGTGCCGGGCATTTCGGCGCGCAGCCGCTGGTGGGTGCGGCGCCACAGCTCGAAGTACTGCGACTGGGGGCGGTTCCAGAACAGGCCCAGGTTGGGCTCGTTCCAGATGTCCCACTGCACGGTGAGGCCGGCCGCCTTGATGTCGCCGATGAGCCGGGTGAGGAACGCGTCGTAGTCGCTCCAGTCGCCGTTGTCGCCGGGGAAGCGGGAGATCGGGTATCCGTCGGCGCCCCACAGGTCGTGGGGCAGGAGCACGAACTGGCCGCCGAGCGTGGCGGTGCGGCGGGCCTGGGCGAGGGTGGCGTTCCATCGGCGCTGGTAGCGGCCGGAGACCCAGCCGCCGGGTTGATCGAGCTGGGCGCCGCCGGCGCGCATGTAACGGAACTTGACGTCGCGGTAGAAGTGGTCGGCCGGAGCAGAGGCGTCCTCGGTCATGCCGTAGATCCAGCCGGAGGCGCGGTAGGTGGGGGAGCCGCCGGCCACCGAGAAGTTCACGGTGATCGACTCGTTGGCGGCCCGGGCGGGCGCCGCCCCGATCAGGGCCGCGGCGGTGGTCAGGGCGGTGAGGGTGGCGAGGAGTGTGCGTCGCACAGGGAACTCCTTCGGGGTGTGGGGGACCGCGGGGCGAGCCGTGTGCTCGTCCCGGGCGGGGTGCGGGGTGGCGCATTATCGGATCGGTGCCGGTCCGGTGCTTTCGCGCAGCGAGATCGGCGGGGTGAGCAGCAGATGCCGGGGCGGCGCGTCGGGCGTGGCGATGCGCTCCAGGAGCAGATCGACGGCGTGCGTGCCCATCTCGGTGGGCACGTCGGCGGCGGTCAGCGGCGGGCGGAAATCCTCGGCCCAGTGCCGGGCGGCGACGCCGGCGAGGGACATGTCGGCGGGGACGGTGAGGCCGCCGCGTTCCAGGGCGCGCTGGATGCCGGGCAGGGCGGCCTCGTTGATGGTGGCGATCGCGGTGACCTCGGGGTGGTCCTCGCGGAGCCGCTCCAGACAGGCCTCGCCGCTCGGCGCGTCGTCGGCGCAGCAGAGATCGATGCCGGTGAGGCCGCGCTGGGCGACGGCCTCGGTGAAGCCGGCCAGGGCACGCTGGGCCGGCCCGTAGCCGGCGGCGACCAGCTCGGTGGAGCGGTTGATCAGGGCGAGACGGCGGTGGCCGAGGTCGGCCAGGTGGTGCACGCAGCGGGCGATCAGGGTGGCGTAGTCGAGGTCGACCCAGCAGGTGCCGTGCGGATGGGAGGTGTGGCCGATGGTGACGAACGGCAGGCCGGTCTGCTGGAGCCGGGTGACCCGCTCGTCCTCCAGGCGGATCTCCATGAGGATGACGCCGTCGACCCGGCGGCCGCTGACGACCCGCTCGAAGGAGCGGTCGTGGTCGCCGCCGGAGGGGGAGAGCAGCACGTCGAGGTCGGCGCGGGCGGCCGCCTCGACCACGCTGGCGACGAAGCCCAGCTGCATGTCGGTCAGGCGCAGGCTGGCCGGCGGGATGACCAGGCCGAGCGTGCGGGTGCGGCCCTCCTTCAGGGCGCGGGCGGCGGCGTTCGGGCGGTAGTCGAGCTCGTCGATGACGGTTTGGATGCGCCGGCGGGTCTCCTCGGAGACCGTGCGCTTGCCGCTGAGGGCGTACGAGACGGTGCTACGGGACACTCCGGCCCGCCGGGCGATCTCGCCGATGTTCATCTCGCACTCCTCACGAATCGGTTCGTCTCCGCGATCAGCTTGCCGTGGCGCCTCGGCCGACCGGCCGTCGGGGCGGGGAGGTTGGCGAATCGGTTCGACTGGAAGCGTAAAAGTAGCCACTCATCGATGTCAATGGCGTCTTTGATGCGTGCATCCGTAGCTTGACCGGGCAGTCGACGGCCGCCTATGTTCTGTCGAACCGATTCGTCGAACCGATTCTCTCAGCACCGAGGGAGCACCGTATGAAGACATCCGCTCGCAGGCTGGGCTCCGCTCTGATCGCGGTCGCGATCGCCGGTGGCGTGGCCGCCTGCTCGTCCGCCGACTCCTCCGGCGACACCGCACCGGCCGAGGCCGGCGGCGGCGCGTACGCCATCTGGGACCCGTACCCGCAGTTCGATGACGGCTCCGCCTGGGTCAAGCTGCTGACCAGGTGCGGGACCGACGCCGGCGTGACCGTCAAGCGCACCGGATACGACACCACCGACCTGACCAACAAGGCCCTGCTCGCCGCCCAGCAGGACAACTCCCCGGACGTGCTGATCATCGACAACCCGGTGATCTCCACGCTCGCCGAGGCGGGCGCGCTCACCGCCACCGACGAGACCAAGCTCGACACCTCCGCGATGGAGCCCAACCTGCTCGGCGCCGGGCAGATCGGCGGCAAGACCTACGGCGTGCCGATCGGCGCCAACACCCTCGCCCTCTACTACAACAAGGAACTGCTCACCACTGCCGGAGTGGACGTCGCGTCGGTGAAGGACTGGCCGTCGCTGACCGCCGCCCTGCAGAAGGTGAAGGCAAAGGGCAAGAAGGGCATCACCTTCTCCGCGATCGGCACCGAGGAGGGCTCGTTCCAGTTCCTGCCCTGGTTCTGGGGCTCGGGCGCGCAGCTGACCGCGCTGGACTCCCCGCAGGCGGTCTCGGCGCTGACCCTCTGGACCCACTGGCTCGAGCAGGGCTACGCGCCGAACTCGATCATCAACAACACCCAGACCACCAGCTGGCAGGAGTTCGCCGGCGGCGGCTTCGCGTTCGCCGAGAACGGCACGTGGCAACTGGCCAACGCCGAAAAACTCGATTTCCCGTACGGGATCATCCCGGTCCCCGCCGCCACGGGCGGCACGGCGCCCGCACCCACCGGAGGCGAGTTCGTCTCGATCCCGGTGCAGAGCAAGACCGGCCGGTACGCCACGTCGGCGAAGCTGGCGGCCTGCCTGACCAGCCCGGACAACCTGCTCGCCACCGACACCACGCTGTCGTACATCGCGCCGGTAGCGGCCGTACAGGACAAGCAGGTCGCCGCCGACGCGAAGCTGAAGATCTGGGTCGAGGCGGTCAAGGCCGCCAAGGGCCGCACCGGCGACAACCTGGGCACCAGGTATCCGAAGATCTCCGAGCCGATGTGGACGGCGTTCCAGGCGGCGCTGTCGGGCGGCAAGTCGCCGCAGGAGGCGCTGACCGCCGCGCAGAGCACCGCGGTCGCGGCCACCAGATGACTGACGTGATGACCCGCGCCGGGGTGGCCACCGCCGTCCCGGAGCGGGCGCCGCGCCGCAGGTCGGGCCAGTGGGCGGCCTGGGGCTTCCTCACCCCCGTCGTGATCTACCTGGTCGCGTTCTACGCCTGGCCGCTGTACCGCAACCTCGACCTGAGCCTGCACAGGTACACGGTCCGCTCGTTCGTCCAGGGTGGAGCGCCGTTCAGCGGGCTCGACAACTACCGCACGGTCGTCGACGACCCGGCGTTCTGGCCGGCGCTGACGCACACCGTGGTGTTCACCGGTGTATCGCTGGCCTTCCAGTTCGCGATCGGGATGGCGCTGGCGGTCTTCTTCGCCCAGAACTTCCGGCTGTCGGCGACGTTGCGCGCGCTGTTCCTCGTACCCTGGCTGCTGCCTTTGATCGTCAGTTCTTCGACCTGGTCGTGGATGCTCAACAGCGACTCGGGCGTGGTCAACTCGCTGCTCAGGGCGGTCGGCGTCGATCCGGTCAACTGGCTGACCTCGCCGAGCTGGGCCCTGACCAGTGTGATCATCGCGAACATCTGGATCGGCATCCCGTTCAACCTGGTGGTGCTGTACAGCGGGCTGCAGGCGATCCCGGCCGAGCTGTACGAGGCGGCGGCGCTGGACGGCGCCTCGGGCCGGCAACGGTTCTGGCGGATCACCTTCCCGCTGCTCCGCCCGGTATCGGCGATCACCCTGCTGCTGGGGCTGGTCTACACGCTGAAGGTCTTCGACATCATCTGGATCATGACCCGGGGCGGCCCGACCGACGCGTCCACCACGTTCGCCACCTGGTCCTACCGGCTGAGCTTCGGAAACCTGCTGCCCCGGTTCGGGCCCGGCGCCGCGGTCGGCAACCTGCTGATCGTCATGGCGCTGATCTTCGGGCTGCTCTACATCCAGATTCAGCGGCGGTCCAGGTTATGAAGAACCGCGTCAAAACCGGCGTAGCGCTGCTGCTCACCGCGATCATGCTCTTCCCCGTCTACTGGATGGTCAACGTGTCCTTCACCAGGGACACGGACATGCGACACGACCCGCCCTACCTGTTCCCGATCCACGGCACGCTCGAGGGCTACCGGGCCGTGGTGAGCCAGCAGATGCCCTACCTGGGTACCAGCCTGCTCGTCGGCCTGGGCACGGCGGCGCTCACCCTCGTCCTGTCCGCCCCGGCCGGATATTCCCTGGCCAAGCTGCGGCCGCGCGGCGGGGGAGTGCTCAGCTTCGTGCTGCTGATGGCCCAGATGATCCCCGGCGTCATCATGGCGATGGGCTTCTACGCCATCTACCTGCGCCTCGGCGTGCTCAACAACGCGGCCGGCCTGGTGCTGGCCGACTCCACGATCGCGGTGCCGTTCGGGGTGCTGATCTTCACCGCGTTCATGTCCGGCATCCCCGACGAGCTGATCAACGCGGCCCGCGTCGACGGTGCGGGCACCTTGCGAACGTTCCGGTCGGTGGTCCTGCCCGTCAGCCGCAACGCCGTCGTCACCGTGAGCCTGTTCGCCTTCCTGTGGTCCTGGTCCGACTTCGCCTTCGCCACCATCCTCGACGGCGGCGGCGCCCACCGGCCCATCACCCTCGGCATCTACCACTACATCGGCAACAACAACCAGCAATGGAACGCGATCATGGCCACCGCCGTCATCGCCTCCATCCCCGCGACGCTGCTACTCATCCTGGCGCAGCGCTACGTCGCCGCCGGTATCACCACCGGCGCCGTCAAGGACTGAGGAGCCCATGTTCGCCATCCAGGACATCCCGTTCAGCTACCGCGGATCCTGGCTCGACGTCTCCCCCGTGGTGGCCGAGAGCACGTACGCCGAGGACCTGCACCTGGTCTCGCACCAGACCGGCCTGCATCCCGTGTTCCGCCTCACCCCGTCGCCGGGGGACGTCACCATCATCGCGACACCGGCGTTGCTGACCTGGCGGCACGACGCCGGCCGGGTCGAGCTCGCCTACGAGGGCCCGGACGCCATCCGGGTCCGCGGCGACGGGCTCGGCCTGCGGATCGCCGCGGCCGCGCCCACCCTCACGCCGTTCGGCGGCACCTACCTCTACCGCGACCCGCTCGACGGCTCGTCTGTCTTCACCTGCTACGAGACCGGCCGCCGCTACCGCATCACCGTGCTGTCCGGCACTCCGGAGGACATCGCCGGTGTCGAAGCCCTCGGCACCGCCGACCGGCACCTCGCCCTGCCGGCCGGGTGCCCCTGGGAGATCGCCATCGAGGAGTACGGGACCGCCCGGCGCCCATACTCGTCCACGGCCACCTTCGACGAGGTCCGGGACGCGGCGGCGGCCACCTTCGCCGCGTTCGTCGAGACGATCGCGCCGTGGCGCAGCCCCGAGACCCCGGTCGCCGAGCTGGCCGCGTACGTCCTGTGGTCGGCCACCGTCGACCCGGCCGGTTTCCTCGCCCGGCCCGCGGTGCTGATGTCCAAGCACTGGATGGACAAGGTCTGGAGCTGGGACCATTGCTTCAACGCCATCGCGCTCGCGGCCGGGCAGCCGGAGCTCGCGTGGCACCAGTTCCAGCTGCCGTTCGACCACCAGGACGGCTCCGGCGCGCTGCCGGACTCCGTCGCCCACTCGGAGATCCTCTACAACTACGTCAAGCCGCCCATCCACGGCTGGGCGCTGCGCTGCCTCCTGGAGCGGTTGCCCGAGCGGCCCGACCTCGCCTCGACGTACGACCGGCTGGCACGCTGGACGGACTTCTGGCTCACCCACCGCCGGGCGCCCGGCCACGATCTGCCGCATTACCAGCACGGCAACGACAGCGGCTGGGACAACGCCACCACCTTCGACGGCACCCGCGTCATCGAGACCGCCGACCTCGCCGCGTTCCTGATCCTGCAACTGCGCCAACTCGCCCGGCTCGCCACCGAGCTGCGCCGGCCGGGCGACGCCCTGCGCTGGACCACCGACGCCGACCGGATCCGCGCCGCCATGCTGGACCGGCTGTGGACCGATGACCGGTTCGCCGCCCGGAGCGCCGCGACGGGCGAATCGTCGATCAGCGAGAGCCTGCTCGACCTGATGCCGATCGCTCTCGGCGCCGAGCTGCCGGCCGACGTCAGCGCCGCGCTCGCCCGCCGCATCGAGACCCACCTGACCGCGCACGGCCTGGCGACCGAGCTGGTCGACTCGCCGGAATACGCCGGCGACGGCTACTGGCGCGGCCCGATCTGGGCACCGTCCACCGTGCTCATCGAGGACGGCCTGCGCCGCGCCGGCCACACCGCCCTCGCCGACGAGATCAGCCACCGGTTCCGGGCGCTGTGCGAGAAGTCCGGCTTCGCCGAGAACTTCGACGCCGAGACCGGCACCGGGCTTCGCGACCGCGCCTACACCTGGACCGCCAGCAGCTACCTCATCCTCGCCGCCGCACACGAACACCGGCGTACGCCCTCCTGAGGGCGCACGGGTGGCCGGCACCCATCACCCCGTCGAGGTGGCTAGACACGCACCGTGAGCCCGGCCGGTCGGGGGATCGGCCGGGCTCGCCGGTGGCTGCCGGGTCAGGCGAGATCGAACCGGTCGAGCTCCATGACCTTCGTCCAGGCGGCGACGAAGTCGGCCACGAACCTGTCGCGGGCGTAGGGGCCGGCGTAGACCTCCGCGAGGGCGCGCAGCTGGGAGTTGGAGCCGAAGACGAGGTCGACCGCGGTGGCGGTCCACTTCACCTCGTCGGTGGCCAGGTCGCGGATCTCGTACGCGTGCTCCTCGGACTTCGACGCCTGCCACCGGGCACCCGGGGAGAGCAGGTTGGTGAAGAAGTCGTTGGTGAGCACGCCGGGCCGGTCGGTGAGCACGCCGTGCCGGCTGCCGCCGACGTTGGCACCGAGACCGCGCAGGCCGCCGAGCAGGACGGTCATCTCGGGCGCGCTCAGGCCGAGCATGTACGCACGGTCGACGAGCAGGACCTCCGGCTGGGTCTTCTCGCCGGCACGCAGGTAGTTGCGGAAGCCGTCGGCGCGCGGCTCCAGGACCCGGAAGGACTCCACGTCGGTCTGCTGCTGGGTGGCGTCGGTGCGGCCGGGGTGGAACGGCACGGTCACCTCGAGGCCGGCGTCGCGCGCCGCCTTCTCGACGGCGGCCGAGCCGGCCAGCACGATCAGGTCGGCGAGCGAGATCTTCGCGCCGCCGCTCTCGTTGAACTTCCACCGGATGCCGTCGAGGGTCTCCAGGACCGTCGCGAGTTGCTCGGGCTGGTTGACCTCCCAGCCGCGCTGGGGCTCGAGGCGCAGCCGGGCACCGTTGGCGCCGCCGCGCTTGTCGGTCGACCGGAAACTCGCGGCGGAGGCCCAGGCGGTGGAGACGAGCTGGGCGGTCGTGAGGCCGGACTCCAGGATCCTCGCCTTGAGGGCGGCGACGTCGGCGTCGCCCACGAGCTCGTGGTCGGCGGCCGGCACCGGGTCCTGCCACAGCTGGGGCTCGGCGACCCAGGGACCCAGGAAGCGGCTGACCGGGCCCATGTCGCGGTGCAGCAGCTTGTACCAGGCCTTGGCGAAGGCCAGCGCGAACTCGTCGGGGTGCTCCAGGAAACGGCGGGAGATCTTCTCGTACGTGGGGTCGAAGCGCAGCGACAGGTCGGTCGTGAGCATCGTCGGCCGATGCTTCCTCGCCGGATCGTACGCGTCCGGAATGATCGCCTCGGCGTCCTTGGCGACCCACTGCTTGGCGCCGCCGGGGCTGGTGGTCAGCTCCCACTCGTAGCCGAAGAGGATCTCGAAGAAGCGGTTGCTCCACTGCGTGGGCCGGTCGGTCCACGTCACCTCGAGCCCGCTGGTGATCGTGTCGCCGCCCTTGCCGCTGCCGTAGGTGCTCAGCCAGCCGAGACCCTGCGCCTCCAGCGGGGCGCCTTCGGGCTCGAGGCCCACGTGGTCGTCGGCGATGCCGGCGCCGTGGGTCTTGCCGAAGGTGTGCCCGCCGGCGATGAGGGCGACGGTCTCCTCGTCGTTCATCGCCATCCGGCGGAAGGTCTCCCGGATGAAGTGCGCCGCCGCCCGGAAGTCCGCGCTGCCGCGGGGCCCCTCGGGATTGACGTAGATGAGGCCCATCTCGGTCGCGCCGACGCCCTCGGACATCTCGTTGTCGGAGACGTAGCGCTCGTCGCCGAGCCAGGCGTCCTCCGGGCCCCAGAAGATCTCCTCGGGCTCCCAGATGTCCTCGCGGCCGAAGCCGAAGCCGAAGGTCTTGAAGCCCATCGACTCCATGGCGACGTTTCCGGCGAGTACCAGCAGGTCGGCCCAGGAGATCCGCTGGCCGTACTTCTGCTTGACCGGCCACAGCAGCCGACGGGCCTTGTCGAGGTTGGCGTTGTCGGGCCAGCTGTTGAGCGGGGCGAAGCGCTGACCGCCGGCGCCGGCCCCGCCGCGGCCGTCGTGGATGCGGTAGGTGCCCGCGGCGTGCCAGCTCATCCGGATCATCAGGCCGCCGTAGTGGCCGAAGTCGGCCGGCCACCAGTCCTGCGAGGTGGTGAGCGCCTCCGTGATGTCCCGCTTGAGGGCCTCGACGTCGAGCCTGGCGAACTCCGCGGCGTAGCTGAAGTCCGGGCCCAGGGGATTGCTCTTGGACGAGTGGGCGTGCAGCACCGAGAGGTCGAGCTGGTTGGGCCACCAGTCCCGGTTCGTGTGCGGACGTCCGCCGGTCTTCGGTGTCGGCGAGTCGATCGCCGGGTTCTCGCTTTCACTGCCGTGCGCGGTCACGGAGTCGTGGGCGACCGGGCAGCCCTCGGCCACCATCTTGTCCACGCCCTGCGCGCTGGCGGTGTTGTCCTGGGTGTCGCTCATCTTCGTCCTTCCGTCACTTCGAGCGGGTCTTTTGTCGCGCAGTCGGGACAGGTGCCCCAGTAGACGACCTCCGCCTCGTCGACCGCGAAGCCGTGGTCGTCCGAGGCGGTGAGACAGGGGGAGGTGCCGGCGATGCAGTCGACGTCGGTGATCGCGCCGCACCGGCGGCACACCGCGTGGTGGTGGTTGTCCGCCACCCGGGACTCGTAGCGGGCGGTCGTGCCGGCGGGCCGGATGCGCCGCACCAGGCGGGCGTCGGTGAGCGCACGCAGCACGTCGTAGACCGCCTGGCGGGAGACCGCCGGATGGTCCGCCCGCACCAGCGCGAGCACCGTGTCGGTGTCGACGTGCGGGTGGTCGCGCAGCGCCGCGAGCACCGCCAGCCGGGGCTCGGTCACGCGCAACGAGGCCGCTCGCAGCCGCGCCTCGAACTCGGCCGCCATACGTTCGAACATAGTCCGCTTTTCTGGAACGAATCAAGTCTGAATCGCGCCGGCGGCGGCGAGCCGGTGCCGAGAGCCTCGCCGCATTGACTATCTTCTATCTTGTGTTTAACGTATTACGTCATACGAATCCTCGAGCCACCCGGCCGCGCCGGACGTTGTTAACGATCACAACTCCGGCACCAGGCCTGGCGCCACACGAGTCACCGCGGGGTCACCACAGCCTCAGGCCGTCACACCCCACAGCAGGCGCCCACTGACGCTGACGACGAAGGTGTGATCATCCATGGGAACACGCGCGATGGCGGCGGCAGCGGCCGCCGTTCTTACGGCCGCCGGCATGGTGGCGGCCGTTCTCGGCCCCGGGTCGCCGGCCGCCGCTCACCCGGTCAACGCGGCCGACTTCCAGCAGGTCGAGCTCGCCCGAGGGGTGGCAGAGATGGGCGAGCCGATGTCGATGGCGGTGCTGCCGGACCGCTCGGTGCTGCACACGGCCCGCAACGGCGTGCTGCGCCGGACCACCGCCGCCGGGGTCACCACCGTGATCGGCACCCTGCCGGTCTACACCCACGACGAGGAGGGCCTGCAGGGCGTGGGGGTGGATCCGGGCTTCTCCAGCAACCGGTTCATCTACCTGTACTACGCGCCGCCGTTGTCCACTCCCGGCGGTGACGCGCCGGCGACCGGTACGGACTTCTCCGCGTGGAACGGGGTGAACCGGCTTTCCAGGTTCACGCTCAACGCCGACTACACCCTCAACACAGCCGGCCAGATGACCGTTCTGGAGGTGCCGACGAGTCGCGGCATGTGCTGCCACGTCGGCGGCGACATCGATTTCGACGCGGCAGGCAACCTCTACCTGTCCACGGGGGATGACTCGAACCCGTTCGACTCGAGCGGCTACACGCCCATCGACGAGCGCGGCAATCGCAACCCGGTCTACGACGCGCAGCGCAGCGCGGGCAACACCAACGACCTGCGCGGCAAGGTGCTGAGGATCAAGGTGAACCCGGACGCGACGTACTCGATCCCGTCGGGCAACCTGTTCCCGCCGGGCACCGCCCGGACGCGGCCGGAGATCTACGCGATGGGCCTGCGCAACCCGTTCCGGCTCAGCGTCGACAAGCCGACCGGCGCGTTGTACGTCGCCGACTACGGACCCGACGCCGGCACGACCACCGCGACGCGCGGTCCGGCGGGTCAGGTGGAGTTCAACCGGATCACCTCCGCCGGCAACTACGGCTGGCCCTACTGCACCGGCTCGAACACCACGTCGGAGACCTATGTGGACTATGTCTTCCCGTCCGGGCCGTCGGGGAACCGGTTCAATTGCGCTGCGCCGGTCAACGACTCCCCGCACAATACGGGGCTGACCAGCCTGCCGGCCGCGCGCCCGGCGTGGATCAAGTACGACAACTGCTCGCTGGCCGCGTTCGGGTGCGGCTCCGAGTCGCCGATGGGCGGCGCGGTGTACCGCTATGACGCCGCCAACCCGTCAACGGTCAAGTTCCCGGCCGCCCTCGACGGGCACTACTTCGCGATGGAGTTCGGCCGGCGCTGGATCAAGAGCATCGACGTCAACGCCGACGGGTCGGCCGGACAGATCACCGAATTCCCGTGGCGCGGTACGCAGATCATGGACAGCGCCTTCGGCCCGGACGGAGCCCTGTACGTGCTGGACTACGGCACCGGCTGGGGCAATGGCGACGCGAGTTCCGCTCTGTACCGCATCGAGTACAGCCAGGCCGGCAACAATCAGGCACCCATCGCACGCGTCGCCGCCGATCCCACGTCCGGCGCCACACCGCTGACCGTCGACTTCTCCTCGAGCGGCTCGTCGGACCCCGAAGGCGGTGCACTGACCTATTCCTGGAACTTCGGTGACGGAGGCACATCCTCGGCGGCCAACCCCAGCCACACCTTCGCCGCCAGCGGCCAGCGCACGGTGACGCTCACCGTGACCGATCCCGCCGGGCTCACCGCCTCCGCCTCGATGACCATCACGGTCGGCAACACCGCACCCACGGTCGTGTTGACCACGCCGGTCGACGGAACGCTCTTCAAGTTCGGTGACAGCGTGCCGTACTCGATCACGGTGTCGGACCCCGAGGACGGCACCGTGGACTGCGCCCGGGTGAAGCTGACCTACCTGCTCGGCCACGACGACCACGCGCATCCGATCACCTCGAGCACCGGATGCTCGGGAACGCTGCAGATTCCGGTGGACGGAGAGCACGACACGGCGGCCAACCTGTACGCGGTGTTCGACGCGGAATACACCGACGGAGGCGCCGACGGCCAGCCCGCGCTGACCACCCACACGCAGCAGATTCTCCAGCCCCGGCACCGGCAGGCCGAGCACCGCGGCACCCAGTCCGGCACCTCCCTGTTCAGCAAGGCGGCCGCGGAGGGCGGGCAGACGGTCGGCGACATCAACAACGGCGACTGGATCGCGTTCGAGCGATACGCGCTCGCGGGTGAGAGCCGGTTCACGGCCCGGGTCTCGTCGGGCGGCGCCGGCGGCACGCTGTCGGTGCGTACCGGATCGCCCACCGGCACGGTCCTCGGATCCGTCACGGTGCCGGCGACCGGAAGCTGGGAAACCTTCACCGAGGTGTCGACGACCCTGTCCGGGGCCCCGGCCGGCACCACCACCCTGTACCTGACGTTCCACGGCGGCACCGGGACGCTGTTCGACGTGGACGCGTTCACGCTCGGCACGGCTCCGAGCGGTGAGAGCACCGGCCGGATCGTCGGCGCGAGCGGTTCGTGCGTCGACGTCAACGGCGCCGGCTCCGCCGACGGCACCAAGATTCAGCTGTGGACCTGCAACGCCGGCGCCAACCAGCAGTGGACCCGTAACGGCAACACCTGGCGGTCGCTGGGCAAGTGCATGGGCGTGGCCGGTGGCGCGACGGCCGACGGCGGCCTGGTGCAGCTGTCGACCTGTAACGGTTCCGGCGCTCAGGACTGGACGGCCGGGTCCGACGGGTCCCTGGTCAACCGCACCTCGGGCAAGTGTCTGGACGCCAACGGCGGCAGCTCCGCCAACGGCACCCAGCTGATCATCTGGACCTGCCACGGCGGCACCAACCAACGCTGGACACTGCCATGAGAGGAATTCCGGCCATGCGACCACTCACCCGCACAGTCCTGGGCGCGGCGGCGGCGCTGCTGACCCTCGTCGGCACCGGCGCGACACCGGCGATCGCCGCCGACGCACCGTACGACGTGCTGGTCTTCTCCAAGACTGCCGGCTTCCGGCACGACTCGATCCCGGCCGGCGTCCAGTTGATCCGTGAGCTGGGGGCGGCCAACAGCTTCACGGTCACCGCGACCGAGGACTCCGGCCAGTTCACCGCGGCCAACCTGGCCCAGTTCGAGGCCGTCGTCTTCCTCAACACCACTGGCGACGTGCTCAACACCACCCAGCAGACCGCCTTCGAGAACTACATCCGGGCCGGCGGTGGGTACGTGGGCGTGCACTCGGCGTCGGACACCGAGTACGACTGGCCGTTCTACGGCCAGCTGGTCGGGGCGTACTTCTCCTCGCACCCGGCGATCCAGCAGGCGACCGTGCGGGTGGAGGACCGGGCGCACGCGGCGACCGCCGGGTTGGGGCCGGCGGTGACGCGCACCGACGAGTGGTACAACTTCCGGACCAATCCCCGGTCCTCGGCCCGGGTGCTCTCGGCGTTGGACGAGTCGAGCTACACCGGGGGCACGATGGGCGGTGACCACCCGCACACCTGGTGCAAGGTCCTCCAGGGTGGACGCTCCTTCTACACCGGAGCCGGCCACACCCAGGCCGGCTACACCGAGCCGGGCTTCCGGTCGCTCATCCTCGGAGGCATCAGGTACGCGGCCAACCGCACCAAGGCCGACTGCCGGCCGGAAACCGGCTACAGCAGCCTCTACAACGGTGCCACCACCGGCTGGTCCCAGGCCGGGCCGGGAGGGTTCAGCAACAGCAACGCGACACTGACGTCGTCCGGCGGGCCGGGCCTGTTGTGGTACAGCACCAAGGAGTTCCGCTCCTACTCGCTGAAACTCGACTGGATGATGCCGGGCGACGACAACTCCGGCGTGCTGATCGGGTTCCCGGCCGGCAGCGACCCGGACTCGGCAATGAGCAGCGGGTACGAGGTGCAGATCGACGCCTCCGACACGCCGGACCGGACCACCGGCGCGGTGTACGGGGCCAAGTCGGCCGACATCGCCGCCCGCGACGCGGCGCTGAACCCACCGGGGGAGTGGAACACGTTCGAGCTGGTGGTCGAGGGGGAACGGCTGCAGGTCCTCCTGAACGGCGTCACCGTCAACGACTTCACCAACACGGACCCGGCACGGTCGTTGACCTCCGGCTACATCGGCCTGCAGAACAACGGCGACGGCGACGACGTGTCGTTCCGCAACATCCGGATCAGGGAGTCGGGCGGCACGGCGCCCCGGACCGGCCCGATCACCGGCGCCGCGGGCAAGTGCGTCGACGTCAGCGGCGCAAGCTCCGCCGACGGCACCAAAATCCAGCTGTGGGGCTGCACCGGCAGCGCCAACCAGCAGTGGACGGTCAACGGGAACACCCTGCGATCGCTCAGCAAATGCATGGGTGTCGCCGGCGGCGGCACCGCGAACGGCGCGCCGGTCCAGCTGTCGAGCTGCAACGGTTCCGGCGGCCAGAACTGGGCTCCGGGGGCCAACGGCTCCCTGGTGAACCCGCAGTCCGGCAAGTGCCTGGACGCCAACGGCGCGGGCACCGCTGACGGGACCCAACTGATCATCTGGACCTGCCACGGCGCCGCAAACCAACGCTGGGTCCTTCCGTGATTCGCCGCTGGGAGACATCACATGCCTGACATGACACGCAGAAAGCTCCTCGCCGCCGGGATGGCCGGGGCCGGGGCCGCGCTGTTGCCGGCCGGGTGGACCGCGACCGCCCGGGCCGATGCCGCGCCGCCGGCCGGTGTGCTGGCCGCCGGGGACCTGGCGCTCTGGTACGACGCGCCCGCGGGAACAGACTGGCTGCGCGCCCTGCCCATCGGGAACGGCCGCCTCGGTGCCATGGTGTTCGGCAACATCGACACCGAACGGCTCCAGCTCAACGAGGACACCGTGTGGGCGGGTGGGCCCTACGACTCGGCCAACACGCGGGGCGCGGCCAACCTCGCGGAGATCCGGCGACGGGTCTTCGCCGACCAGTGGGTCCCGGCCCAGGATCTGATCAACCAGACGATGCTCGGCAACCCCGTCGGGCAGCTGGCGTACCAGCCGGTCGGCAATCTCCGGCTCGCCGTCGGCAGCGCCACCGGCGCGTCTGCGTACAACCGGACGCTGGACCTGACCACCGCGACGGTGACCACCACGTACGTGCTGAACGGCGTGCGATATCAGCGTGAGGTGTTCGCGAGCGCGCCGGACCAGGTGGTGGCGGTACGGCTGACGGCCGACAGGGCCAATGCGATCACCTTCAACGCCACGTTCGACAGCCCACAGCGGACGACCGTGTCCAGTCCCGACTCCACGACGATCGCTCTCGACGGCATTTCCGGCGACATGGAGGGCATCGCCGGCTCGGTTCGGTTCCTCGCCCTGGCCGGCGCGAGCGTCACCGGGGGCACGGTCAGCGGCTCCGGCGGCACGCTGCGGGTCGCCGGGGCCACGAGCGTCACCGTGCTGGTGTCCGTCGGCTCCAGTTACGTCGACTACCGCACGGTCAACGGTGACTACCAAGGCATCGCGCGCCGGCACCTCGCCGCCGCCCGCAACGTCGGCTTCGACCAGCTGCGCGCCCGGCACGTGGCCGACCATCAGGCACTCTTCAACCGGGTGACGATCGACCTGGGCCGTACGCCGGCCGCCGATCAGACCACCGACGTGCGGATCGCCCAGCACGCGAGCGTCGACGACCCGCAATTGTCGGCCCTGCTGTTCCAGTACGGCCGGTACCTGCTGATCGCCTCCTCGCGACCGGGCACCCAGCCGGCCAACCTGCAGGGCATCTGGAACCAGGAGATGGCCCCGTCCTGGGATTCCAAATACACCATCAACGCGAACCTGCCGATGAACTACTGGCCGGCCGACACCACGAACCTCTCCGAATGCTTCCTGCCGGTCTTCGACATGATCAAGGACCTGGCGGTGACCGGGTCCCGCACCGCCACCGTGCAATACGGCGCCGGCGGCTGGGTGACCCACCACAACACCGACGCCTGGCGCGGATCGTCGGTCGTGGACGGCGCGTTGTGGGGCATGTGGCAGACCGGAGGCGCCTGGCTTGCCACGATGATCTGGGATCACCACCTGTTCACCGGGGACGTCGAATTCCTCCGCGCCAACTATCCCGCGATGAAGGGCGCCGCGCAGTTCTTCCTCGACTCGCTGGTGACCCACCCGGCGAACGGATACCTGGTCACCAACCCCTCGAACTCTCCGGAGCTGCCCCACCACGCGAACGCCAGCGTGTGCGCCGGGCCGACCATGGACAACCAGATCCTGCGCGATCTCTTCAACGGCGTCGCGCGCGCCGGTGAGGCTCTCGGCGTGGACGCCGCCTTCCGCACCCAGATTCTGGCGGCACGGGACCGGCTGGCGCCGACCCGGGTCGGCTCGCGCGGCAACATCCAGGAGTGGCTCGCCGACTGGGTGGAGACCGAGCGGAACCACCGGCACGTCTCCCACCTGTACGGCCTGCATCCCAGCAACCAGATCACCCGGCGGGGAACGCCCCAGCTGCATCAGGCCGCGCGCCAGACGCTGGAACTACGCGGCGATGACGGTACCGGCTGGTCGCTGGCCTGGAAAATCAACTTCTGGGCGCGGCTGGAGGACGGCACGCGCGCCCACAAACTCATCCGCGACCTGGTGCGGACGGACCGGCTCGCGCCGAACATGTTCGACCTGCACCCCCCGTTCCAGATCGACGGCAACTTCGGCGCCACCTCCGGGATCGCCGAGATGCTGCTGCACAGCCACAACGGCGAGCTGCACGTTCTGCCCGCGCTGCCGCCCGCGTGGTCGACCGGCAGCTTCACCGGTCTGCGCGGCCGGGGCGGGCACACGGTCGGCGCCTCCTGGAACAGCGCCCGCACCGAACTCGTCATCACACCCGACCGCGCCGGTACGGTCCTGGTCCGCAGCCGGATCTTCACCGGCACCTTCGACATGCGCGACGAAACGAGCGGCGCCGCGGTGCAGCCGACGCGGCTGGAATCCGACCTCGTCCAGTTCGCCGGCCAGGCCGGCCACACCTACCGCGCGTCGGCCGCACGGTCGGGGACGGTGGAGACCGGCGTGAACTACCGGCTGGTGGCCCAGCACAGCGGTAAGGCCCTCGACATCAACGGTGCGTCGACGGCAGCCGGAGCGCAGCTGATCCAGTGGCAGGTCACCAGCGCTCTCAATCAGCAGTTCGACTTTCTGTCCTCCGACGGCGGCTATTACCGGATCCGGGCCCGGCACAGCGGCCTGGTGCTGCAGGTCGCCGGCACCGGCACCGGCGCCGACATCACTCAGCAACCCGACGCCGACACCATCGGCCAGCAGTGGCGGGTGGAGGACCAGGGCGGCGCGGTGGTCAGACTTCTCAACCGTCAGAGCGGACTGGCCATGGACGTGTGGCAGGCGGCCACCGCCGACGGCGCACGGGTCTCCCAGTGGACCCCCGGCGGCGGCGCCAACCAACGTTTCCAAATTCAGCGCATCTAACGCTTGCGAGCCGGCACCGGGTGCCCGGTTTATCGGGGTGCCCGGTGGGAAGCCAAGGGTTCATGCGGATCGGATACAAGCTGATGGCCGAGGCGTTCGGCCCGAAGGAACTGATCGACCAGGCGCTGCGGGCCGAGCGGGCCGGCTTCGACTTTGTCGAGATGAGCGACCACTACCACCCGTGGCTGGACGTCCAGGGGCACTCACCGTTCGTCTGGAACGTGCTGAGCGTCATCGCCGCACGCACCCGTGATCTGGGCCTGGTGACCGGTGTGACCTGCCCGAGCGTGCGTTACCACCCGGCGATCGTGGCCCAGGCCGCGGCGACGCTGGCGATCATCTCGGACGGCCGGTTCACGCTCGGCGTCGGCTCGGGGGAGCGGCTCAACGAACACGTGACCGGGGAAGGATTCCCGAGCGTGCGGGGCCGCCACGAGCTGCTGCGCGAGGCCCTGGAGATCATCGACCTGCTGTGGCAGGGCGGGTACCGCTCGTATGAGGGAAAGTACCTGCGGCTCGAGGACGCCCGCGTCTTCGACCTGCCCGACCGGCCGCCGGTCATCGCCGTCGCGGCCGGCGGCACGAACGCGGCCGAGCTGGCGGCCAGCCACGGCACCGGCCTGTTCGCGACCGAGCCGCGCCCGGACCTCGTCTCGGCCTACGCGGGCGCGGGCGGAGCCGGCCCTCGGTACGCCGAGGTGGCGATGGCGTGGGCCGCCGACCCGGACGACGGAGTGAAGGCCGCGCTGCGGACCGCGCCGTGGGCTGTGCTCGGCTGGAAGGTGATGTCGGAGCTGCCCAACCCGGCGAACTTCGAGGCGGCCTCGGCGCCGGTGACCGAGGACGACATCCGCGCGACGTTCGCCAACGGCGCCGACCCGCAGACCTATGTGAACGCCGTGCGGACCTATGCCGACGCCGGATTCGACCACATCGCGCTGATGAACGCGGGCCCCGACCCGGACGGGTTCATCGACTTCTACGCCGAGGAACTGCGCGACCGGCTCAGCGCCCTGTAGCGACGGTGGTCGGCGGTCCGGTCAGCCCTCGATGCCGGTCGCGGTGTGCGGGCTGCCGACCGGCTTCGACTGCGACGACCCGCGCTGCCGCAGGAAGATCGCGAGGATGGCCATCGACGCGACGGCAAGCAGCTCGGACTGCCAGTTCTGCAGCGTGCGGTTCCAGAAATCCGGCTCCAGCAGGTATTCCGGCCAGGTGACCGGGTCCTGCAGGCCGGCGAGTTGTTGTTCGTCATAGGCGGCGTGTCCGGCGATCGACTGCGCCAGCCACGACAACAGAAAGATCAGACCCATGACCAGGCCGAGCGAGTTGGAGAACAGCACGCGCCGGACTCCGCCGGCGCGGGCCCAGGGCGGTGAGTTCTCGTCGGCGTACGGTCCGACCTTCTGTTCGCGGTCCGTTTCCCGGCCGGGCTTGTCGAGCGCCTTCGATTCCGGTGAGCCCTTCTGCAACAGCCACACGGTGAGCAGGATGTAAAGGAAGAACTGCAGGTACTCCGACTGCCAGTTCTCCGCCACGTCGGTGCCGAAACTGGCCGAGGTGACGTAACGCCCGAGCGAGACCGGCGGCAGGCCGTCCGCGACCTGCTGCTGGTTGAAGTCCGCGTGCCCGGCGAGCGCCTGCCCGCCCAACGCGATCAGGAACAGCAACCCGAACGCCAGACCCAGGGAGTTCTCCCGCAGAAACCGTCTCACCGGTGCAGCACCCCCAGCGCCATCACATAGACGAGCCCGGCCGCGACCACGACCAGCAGCAGCACGAACTGGGTACGCATGGCTCAGCCTCCCCGCACCGCACAGTCGTAGGGCCGGCCGGCGCGCCGGGTGCACCCGGCGGCGACCACCCGCCACCCGCCGGGGAAGGCGGCGAGGAACACCGTGTCACCGGTGAGCCGGACCTGCGCCCACTGCCCGAACACCTCGGACCCGGTCACCGGGCCCGGCGCGGGAAGGTCCTGCCGCAGGATCGCCTCCGGGCACGGCCGGTCATCCGACTGAGCGACCTCGGCCGCGGTGTCGGGGGCCAGGACCGCGCAGGCGGCGGTGCCGTCGCCCGCGCCGATCGCCCGGAAGAATCCGGCCGCGGCGGTGGCCGCGGCGGGCGCACGGTCGCCGGCCGGTGCGCAACCGGCCGGGCCGCCCACCGCCAGGAGCCCCACCAGGGTGAGGCACGAACTCATCCGCCGCGGCTTGTGCACGAGCACGCCAATTCCCTCGGTCGCCACATTTCAAGCCTATCCAGGAGGCGGAGGCGGTGGAGTGACGTTGGCCCGGCGCGGGCCGGGGGTTCCGCCCGGGTTGGCGGGTTACCTGTTTATTCGCTCCCCGGGCGGGCATGTCGAGTGATCGCTGACCGCTTCACCGGAGGAACCCATGTCCACAGACGCCATCGTGATTCTCAAGGAAGACCACAAGACGATCAAGAAGCTGTTCCGCGAATTCCAGAACGCCGGCGAAAACGCCGGCGCCGAGAAGGGGCGGCTCGTCAAGCGGATCATCGAGGAACTGACCGTGCACACCTACCTCGAGAACGAGGTCATGTATCCCGAGGTGCGCAAGTTGCTGCCCGACCTCGAGGACGACGTCCTCGAATCGTACGAGGAGCATCACGTCGCGGACGTGCTCTGCGCGGAGCTGTACGCGATGGACGCCGGTGACGAGCGGTTCGACGCCAAGACGACGGTGCTCATCGAGAACGTCACGCACCATATCGACGAGGAGGAGCAGGACTGGTTCCCGCAGGTCCGCGAAGGCCTGGGCCGCAAGCAACTGCAGGAGCTGGGCGTGCGGATGACCGAGCTGCGGGAGAAGGCACCGCGCAGCCCCGCGCAGCCGTCGGCGCTCAAGAAGGCCGTCGACGCGGTCGTCGACTGACCGGCATGCGACCGGCCCGACGGAGAACGACATGACAGAGCTGGCCTGGCTGGGCGTGTTGCGGCACGGGCAGAGCAGCGGCAACGTCGCCGCCGAGGCGGCGGAGGCGACCGGGCTGGATGTCATCGACATCCCGGAACGCGACGCCGACGTACCGCTGTCGCGGCTCGGACAGGAGCAGGCCGAGGCGGTGGGGCGATGGTTCACCGACCTGGCGCGGCAGGACCGGCCCGAGGTGGCGGTGGTGTCGCCGTACCTCAGGACCCGGCAGACCGCCGAGCTGGCGCTGGCCGATCTGGCCATCCCCACGGTGGTCGACGAGCGGCTGCGGGATCGCGAGCTGGGCGTGCTCGACCTGTTGACCTCGGGCGGTGTGACCAACAGGCTGCCGGACGAGGCGGTACGGCGACGCCGGCTCGGCAAGTTCTACTACCGGCCGCCGGGCGGCGAGTCCTGGGCCGACGTGCTGCTCCGGCTCCGCAGCCTGCTGCGCGACCTGCGCACCGACCACCCGGACGGCCGGGTGCTGCTGGTGGGGCACGAGGCGATCGTCCTGCTCGTGCGGTACCTCGTCGAGTCGTTGAGCGAGGCGGATCTGATGGACGTCGTTCGGGCCAACACCGTCGCGAACTGCTCGATCAGCGTCTGGCGCCGCGACGGCGCCGTCCTGCGACCGGAATTGTTCAACCACGTCGAGCACCTGCACGCCGAGGGCGTGCCACCGACCCGGCAGGAGGACGTCCGTGCCGAACCGGTCTGAGCAGGCTGAGCTCGAGCAGGTCATCACGCCGCGGCTGTTGCGGGAGTGGCCGTTGCCGGAACCGAACGGCGACAAGGAGTCCCGGGGAACGGTCCTCGTGGTCGGGGGATCCCGGTTCACCCCGGGAGCCGTGCTGCTGGCCGGCGTCGCCGCGCTGCGCGCCGGCGCCGGACGGCTCCAACTCGCCGTCACCTCCAGTACGGCCGCGGCGCTGAGCATCGCCGTCCCGGAGGCGAAGGTCGTCGGGTTGGCGGAGACCGCCGACGGGTCGGTCTCCGGCGACGTGCCGCAACACCTGCTCGACCTGGCCGCGGACGCGGATGTCATCGCGATCGGACCCGGCCTGGACAACATCGACGAGACGGCGGACCTGATCCGAAGGGTGCTCGCGGCGGCCGGCGCGAACGCCGCCGTCGTGCTAGACGCGTACGCGCTGGGTGCGCTCAGCCGCCACCCGGGGCTGTTGGACGACCGCCCCCGGCGGGTCGTTCTCACCCCGAACCTCGTGGAGGCCGGTCATCTGCTCGGGCGCGATCCGGGCGACCTGGCCGACGCGGCGGCGGCGATCGCCGACCGCTACTCCGCGGTGGTCTCCCTGTACGGCCACATCGCCGCACCCGACGGGCGGCGCTGGCGCGAGGAGAGCGGCGACGTCGGGCTCGGCACGTCCGGCAGCGGCGACGTCCGCGCCGGGATCGTCACCGGGCTGATGGGCCGGGGCGCCGACACCGACCAGGCCGCCTGCTGGGCCGCCTTCGCCCACGCGGTCAGCGGTCAGCGGCTGGTGCCACGTTACGGCCGGACCGGTTTCCTGGCGCGGGAACTGGTCGACGAGGTCGCGTACACGATCGCCACGGTCTGACGCCGCGCGAAGTGGGTTTCCCCGTTCGGTGGGTATCCACTGCTTCGAACAGCGGCGAAGACGACGAGGGAGGAGGGCGTCCGGATGCGGGCACTCACCTGGCAGGGCACGGGCAAGGTCTCGGTGGAGACGGTCCCGGACCCGGCCATTCAGGAACCGACCGACGCGATCGTCCGGATGACCTCGACCGCGATCTGCGGCTCGGACCTGCATCTTTACGACGTCCTGGGCATGTACCTCGACCCGGGCGACATTCTCGGGCACGAGCCGATGGGCATCGTCGAGGAGGTGGGGGCGGAGGTCACCCACATCAGGCCCGGCGACCGGGTGGTGATCCCGTTCAACATCTCCTGCGGGCACTGCTGGATGTGCCGGCGGGGCTACTTCGCCCAGTGCGAGACCACCCAGGTCACCGCCGAGGGCAAGGGCGCCGCCCTGTTCGGCTACACCAGGCTCTACGGCCAGGTCCCGGGCGGTCAGGCCGAGTACCTGCGGGTGCCGCAGGCGCAGTTCGGGCCGATCAAGGTGCCGGAGGGCCACCCGGACGAGCGCTACCTGTTCCTCTCCGACGTGCTGACCACGTCCTGGCAGGCGGTCAGGTACGCCGACGTGCAGCCCGGCGACACCGTGCTGGTCACCGGCCTCGGCCCGATCGGCCAGATGTGCGCCCGGATCGCCCGGCACCTGGGCGCCGGGCGGGTGATCGCGGTCGACGACGTGCCCGAGCGGCTCGCGATGGCGCGGCGGCACGGCATCGAGGTCCTCGATTTCGGTGACGTCGACGACGTGCCCGCGGCGGTGCTCGAGATGACCGCGGGCCGCGGCGCCGACTCGGTCGTCGAGGCGGTCGGCATGGAGGCGCACGGCACGCCGGTGCAGGCGGCGGCCATGAAGGCCGCCGGGATGCTGCCGGACGCGCTGGCACGCCGGGCCACCGAGGCGTTCGGCGTGGATCGGATGGGTGCGCTGCGCACCGCGTTCGGGTCGGTGCGGCGGGCCGGCACCGTCTCGATCATCGGGGTCTACGGCGGGCAGGCCGATCCGTTCCCGATGATGGACCTGTTCGACATGGGTGTGACGCTGCGGATGGGGCAGGCGCACGTCAAGCGCTGGGTCGACGACATCCTGCCGCTGCTCACCGGCGACGACGACCCGCTCGGCGTGGACGATCTGGTCACCCACCGGCTGCCGCTGGAGAACGCGCCCCACGCGTACGAGATGTTCAAGAACAAGGAGGACGGCTGCATCAAGGTCGTCCTGAAGCCCTGACCGCCCGCATACACCCTCCAATACCGGGTACGCCGGGTGTATGCGTGTGGTGATCGTCGGTGCGACGGGAAACGCCGGTACGGCCCTGCTGCGGCGCCTGCGGACGGAGACCGACCTGGAACTGGCCGGGGTGGCCCGGCGGCTGCCGGAGCCGGACGGGGTCTACGGCAACGTCGACTGGCACTCGCTGGACGTGGGCGGCGAGCGGGCGGCCGGGCGGCTGACCGAGGTCTTCCGCGGCGCCGACGCCGTGATCAACCTGGCCTGGCAGATCCAGCCGAGCCACGATCAGCGGCGGCTGTTCCGCACCAACGTGCTCGGCGGCCGCGCAATCGCCCGCGCCGCCGTCGGTGCCGGGGTCGGCACGCTGGTGCAGGCGTCGTCGGTCGGGGTGTACTCGCCCGGGCCCAAGGACGCCTTCGTGTCGGAGGGCTATCCGCGCCGCGGCGTGCTGCGCTCGTCCTACAGCCGGCACAAGGCCCTGGTCGAGCGGACCCTCGATGAGGTGGAGTCGGACCACCCGACGCTCCGGGTGGTCCGGCTCCGGCCCGGGCTGATCTTCCAGCGGGCGGCCGGGACCGAGATCGCGCGGTACTTCGCGGGGCCGCTGCTGCCCGTCCGCCTGCTGCGCCACCAGCGCATTCCGGTGATCCCGTACCACCCGCGGCTGAGGATGCAGGCCGTGCACGCCGATGACGTGGCGGACGTGTACGCCCGGGTGCTGCGGGCCGACGTTCGGGGCGCGTTCAACATCGCGGCCGGCCCGGTGCTCGACAGCCGGGTGGCGGCCGACGTCTTCCGCGGCCTGCGCGTACCGGTTCCCGGCCCGGTGCTGGCCGGCGCCGCAGCACTCACCTGGTGGTCACGCCTGCAGCCGGTCGACGCCGGGTGGATCCAGCTGGCGTTGAAGTCGCCGCTGATGTCGTGCGCGCGGGCGGCGGACGAACTCGGCTGGCGGCCCCGGCGGGATGCCGTGACGGCGCTGCGGGAGCTGATCGCCGGAATGAGCGATCGGGCCGGTGCGGCGAGCCCGCCCCTGTCCGGTGATCCCCGCCTGCCGGGCCGGCCCGGTGGCCTGGTGCGGGGCCGGCTGCCCGGGACCGGAGATCCCTACTGAGCCGCTCGACGGCCCACGGCACGAGGACTCGAGAGTGATGGTGCGGTTGCGGCGTAGTGATCTGGACCGGCCCGGCTACTCGCGCCGTCGCGCCGGGCGGGGTTTCAGCTACCGGGACACCGATGGCGGCAGGCTGACCGACAAGCGCGCCCTGGAACGGATCAAAGGCCTGGTCATCCCGCCCGCCTGGCGCGACGTGTGGATATCGCCCGATCCCCGCGGGCACATCCAGGCCACCGGGATCGACGACGCCGGCCGCAAGCAGTACCTCTACCACCCGTCCTGGCGGACCGCGCGGGACGCGGAGAAGTTCGATCACATGCTGGAGATCGCCGACCGTCTGCCGAGGATTCGCCGCCGGCTCCAGGCCGATCTTGCCGGGCGCGGGCTGACCCGGGAGCGGGTCCTCGCCGCCATCGTGCGGATCCTCGATCTGGGCATGTTCCGGGTCGGCAACGACCGGTACGCGGCCCGCGACGAGAACCCGTCCTTCGGCCTGTCCACGCTACGGCCGGAGCACCTGCGCACCCGGGGCGGTTGTGTGCTGCTGGAGTTCCCCGGCAAGTCCGGCGTCGAGCACGCCGGCACGGTCGACGACGGCGAGGTCTGCGCGGTGCTCAAGGACCTGAAGCGACGCCGGCGCGGCGAGCGGCGGCTGTTCGCCTACTGGGACCGCTCCGCGCGTCGCTGGCAGGAGGTCCGCGCGAGCACCGTCAACGAGTACCTGAAGGAGATCAGCGGCGAGCAGATGACGGCCAAGGACTTCCGGACCTGGCACGGCACGGTCAAGGCCGCCGCCGAGCTTGCTGAGGCCGGGCCCCAGCCGACCCGGGCGAAGCGGACGAAGGCGGTGGCGCACGCGATGAAGGAGGTGGCGGACCTGCTCGGCAACACCCCGGCGGTGGCCCGCTCCGCGTACGTGGATCCGCGGGTCATCGACAAGTTCGAGAACGGCACCGTCGTCGAGGGCGGCCGCGAGGCGGACGTCCGTGACCTGCTCGATTCGGACCGGCTCGAATAGGCCTGCTCGGTTCGGGCCGGCTCGAATAGGCCTGCTCGGTTCGGGCCGGCTCGGTTCGGGCCGGCTTCGATGTGGGCCGGCTCAATTGGGCGGGCTCCATCCGGGCCAGCCCGAGTCGGGCCGGCTCGGTTCGGCCGGTGGGTGCAATCGGCTCGGCGACGGTCAGGGTTGGCGGATCTCCACCTGGCCGGCGCGGACGCGGGTGGGCAGGACGGGCTGGGAGCTCGCGGCGGGGCCGTGCACGACGGCGCCGTCGGTGAGCCGGAAGGTGCTGCCGTGCCAGGGGCAGACCACGCAGGCCTCGGAGCCCTCGCCGACGACGTCGCCCTTGCCGAGCGGGCCGCTCTCGTGTGCGCAGCGTTCGATCATGGCGGTGACCCGGTCACCGAGCCGGTAGATCAACACTGGAACCTCGCCGACGTTGCGGACGACGGGCCGCCCGTCGGGCAGGGAGGCCAGGGAACCCATCGGTGTCCAGCCCGGTGGTATCCGCGCGATCTCCGGCGCCGCCTGGTTGGTGCCGGCGCCCTGTGCGTACGCGAGATGGCCGCCGAGGTAGGCACCCAGCCCGGCCACCGACAGGCCGGCGAAGGCGAGCGCCTTGCCCCGCGTCGTGTCGCCGCGGAACCGGGCGAGCAGCGAGCCGGCATAGAGCCCGAGCGCGGCCAGGTTGGCGCCGGCATGCACGAGGCCGACGCGCCGGCGGTCCTTGGTCATCTCCGACCAGTCGAGCAGGCCGGCGGCGACCGCCGGGGCCGCGCTCGCGGTGCCCGCGGCGATCAGGGTGGTGGCCGACCGGCTACGGCCGGGGATCAGATCGAGGACGGCCGCGCAGACGAAGGCTCCGACCGGGGCCTGCACGAGCACGGGGTGCAGGGGATGGCCGAGCCAGGTGCCGTGCAGCCAGTCGCGTACCCGGCGCGGCCGCACCAGGGCGGCGACCGCCTCCTGGAGCTTGTCACTGACCGGGTCGAGCGAGTCGGCCGTTTCCAGCCGGGTGAGCATGCGCATGGCATTGGCGTTCCCCGCATCATGGCCCTGAAACACCCTCCCGGGTTTGCGGGCTGAAATGCCGGGTGGCCGACAATTCATGACAGACGAGAAGGCTCTGCGGGGCGCGCAGGACGAGGCTGGGGAGGCCGTTGCGCGGCCGGACCCGGGTGGGGCCGGTCGGACGATGGAGGCGCTCGGTGACGCTGATGGGGACGCCGACTTCGCCGCCGAGCATGAGCGGACCGTCGTCGACGACGATCCGGGCGCCGGTGAGACGGAGAGCCCGGACCGCTGGGCCGGCGGCCTGGACCGTGAGGGCCCGCCCTGATCCACTGAGCAATGTTCAACTGGCTTCGGGCCAGAGGTATCCGGGCCGTCGCCCTCCGCCTGGCGCTGCCGCCCGGGCCACGTTGAAACGGCTCTCTTTCCGGGACTGGCATCTCGTGCTCTCAGGCCGCGGCTCGTCCTGGCCGGGGTAATTTCCCGCGCTGTCCAGAGGCAGACGCTCCCGGCCGATCGGCCGGGAGCGTCTGGTGAGGACGTGATGTTATCGGCGTGGAAGGCCGTGCGGGTGTCAGGGCGGGGATCGCGGATTCTCGCCGGCAGCCCCGGGCTGGTGCTCGGTGGAATCGGCAGGCGCCGCCGTTGACGAGCCGGACTCCGGGCGCGGCGACGCCGGTCGGGCGGCGGACGGGGCGGATGGGGCGGGTGGTGCCGGTGGGTCGGGCGGTTCGTTGAAGCCGGCGTCGATGATGGCGTCGAACTCGGCGCGAACCAGATCGGGGTCGCCGCTGATGAGTTCGGCGAAGGCCTCATCGAACCCGCGGTCCCATTCCGGGGACAGCGCGGTGCCCGCCTGCGCCGTGGGATTGCCGCTCATACTGGTCACCACCCGCCACCTCCGTTGACCCGGGAGGGCTGACCCGGCGAACCGCCGGGTCAGCCGGTGATCACCTTCTGATCGGTGTGTTCACGACCGGCAACGGTGATCTTGCGGGGCTTGGCCTTCTCCGCGATCGGAATCCGCAATACCAGGACTCCGTTGTCGTAGCCGGCGTCGATCTTGTCGGTGTCCAGGGCGTCGCCGAGGAACAACTGGCGGGAGAACACCCCGAGCGGGCGTTCGCTCAGCTGCACCGTGGCCTGCTCGCCCAGATCGATCGGGCGGCGCTCGGCCCGCACGGTAAGCACGTTGCGCTCCACGTCGATGTCGATCGCGTCGGCGTCCACGCCGGGCAGATCGAACGCGATGACGAACTCGTCGCCGTTACGGAACGCGTCGACGGGCATCGCCGTCGGGCGTGACCAGGTCCCAGGGCTCGTGACACCGAACAGCTGCTGGGCGAGCTGGCTGACCTCGGTGAAGGGTTCGCTGCGCATCAACATGGTTCCACCTCCAACAGTCTCGACTTCCCGGTCAATGCGCGATACCGTCTTTCTAACACGTCATCGTAACGATGACAAGTGAGACGTCATCAAAAAGATGACGTTGGTTGGAGGGGGTGGATGCGCGACGAACCGGCCGGCGGTCAGAGCCCGCCGTCAGCACCCACCAGCGGAGATCTCGCCGTGGTGATCGCCGCGATCGCGGCCACCGCCCACGCCACCGAGCGGCCCACCGCTGCCGACGGCGCGCCGACCAGCCCGGACGCGGTGCTTGACGCCCTCGTGCTGCTGCGCTGGGCACAGGCCGAACTCGCCGGGCTCGAACCGGTCCTGATCGCCGCCGCCCGCGCCGGCGGGATCTCCTGGCAGGCCCTCGCACCCGCGTTGGGGGTGGCCAGCAGGTAGTCGCCGTAGCTGCCGCGACGGCCGGTCGCCG